>NZ_JBHJTL010000015.1:0-116966 GCF_042264065.1 Streptomyces sp. NPDC056222
GGGCGTACCCGGCGGGGGCTGTTCCGTACGTCACGGAGAACTACGAGCGGGCCAGCGTGTCCGCCTGCTCACGTGGCGTCTTGTCCAGGTCGAGACCCTTGGGGGAGCGGCTCGGCGCCGGGTACGCGAGGTGGGCGAGGCGGGACTGCTCCTGGCGCAGGTGCATGAACGACTCGAGGATGTAGCCCACCAGCAGCACGAGTACCGCGATGGTCATGATCGCCGCGGCGAGGATGGCCGTGGGGAAGCGCGGCACCTCGCCCGTGTTGATGTAGTCCACGATGACCGGCGTGCCGAGGCCCAGGGAGACCAGGGCGAGCAGACCGGCGAGCACGCTGTGGAAGAGCGAGGGACGCTGACGGCGGGCCAGGCCGAGGATCATCTTGAGGATGCGCCAGCCGTCCCGGTAGGTGCGCAGCTTGCTCTCGCTGCCGGCCGGGCGGTCCTTGAAGTCGACGGGCAGTTCCGCCGTGGGGAGCCGCAGGTTCAGCGCGTGGACCGTCATCTCGGTCTCGGTCTCGAACTCGTGCGACAGGGCCGGGAACGACTTGATGTAGCGGCGCGAGAAGACGCGGTAACCGCTCAGCATGTCGGTGACGTCGTTGCCGAAGAGCGTACGGACGGCGCCCGTCAGCATCTTGTTGCCGACCGCGTGACCCGGACGGTACGCACCCTCGACCGTCTCGCGACGGGCGCCGACGACGTGGTCGTAGGGGCCCTCGAAGAGCAGGTCGACCAGATCGCCGGCGCGCGACGCGTCGTAGGTGTCGTCGCCGTCGATGATGAGCAGCGCGTCCGCGTCGACGTCGGCGAAGGCGCGACGGATGACGTTGCCCTTGCCCTTGCGCTTCTCGTGCCGGACGATCGCGCCGGCCTCGAGGGCGACTTCCACCGTGCGGTCGGTCGAGGCGTTGTCGTAGACGTATATCTCGGCCTCGGGCAGCGCTGCCCGGAGATCACGGACCACCTTGCCGATGGCCGCCTCCTCGTTGTAGCAGGGGACGACGCAGGCGATCGTGGGTCTCATCTGTTGATCCTTTAGACTTGTGGAATCCCCACGAGGCGTTGGGGGGCATCCAGAGACCACGAGTGGTCATGGGTGGAGTCACGTGAGAATACCCTGCGGCTAGTCTCTTTTTCATGTCCGATCAACTGTCCCTCCGCCTCCGCCTGCGTGACGTCATCCGCGGTCTGTGGCGGGAAGTCGCCAAGTTCGGGGTCGTCGGGGCCGTCGCCTTCGTCGTGGACGCCGGCGGCTTCAACCTGCTCGTCTTCGGCCTTCCCGGGGTGGGCGACGGGCCCATGGCGTCCATGCCGGTCCTCGCATCGGTGGTCGCCACGGCCGCGGCGATGGTGGTCGGCTGGATAGGCAACCGCCACTGGACCTACCGCGACCAGCGTTCGGAGACGTCGTCGCGCGAGGTCGTCGTCTTCGTCCTCGTGAACCTCGCCGGCATCGTGATCACGGCCGCCCCGGTCTATCTGTCGCGGGCGCTGGGATTCGACTCGGCGCTGACCGACAACATCACCCGGCTCTTCGGCTGGGCCGTGGCCACACTGGTCCGGTTCGTCGTCTACCGGCGCTATGTGTTCCAGGCGGCGTAAGCCTCGAAGGGCCTGGTGGAGCCGGGTCGCGGCGCCTCTTCTGTGTTCACCCGATGGGTGTTCGGTGCGTGCGGCGTGTTGACGTTGTGCTGTTAGGCTCCGGCCTCATGACACCTGAGCGACCCGTGCGACCGATCTCACGGATGTGGTCAAATCTGTCGGATCGTCCGCTCTGGCCCTGGGGTCTCGCCGCCATCGCCGCGTTCTGCGGCTGGGGCACGGCCATGCTGTTCTCCCCCGGCTACCTGAGTCTCGACAGTGTCGACCAGCTCCAGCAGGCGCTGGGCAAGGCACCCGTGACGGACTGGCACCCGCCCGTGATGGCCCTGCTGTGGCGGGCGCTCATCGACGTGACCGGCAGCCCCGGCGCCATGGCCGCCCTCCAGTCCGCCGTCCTGTGGGCGGCGCTGTGGGTCATCGCCTGGCGGGTCTGGGCGCGCACCGGCAGTCGTGTCGGCTCCCTCGCGATCCTCGCCATCGGACTGGCCCCGCACATCATCACCTTCACCGGTGTGGTGTGGAAGGACGTCCAGATGGCGTTCGCCCTCCTCGCCGCCTGCGCGATCGCCTTCGTCGCCCGTGATCTGCCGGCCGAACGCACCGTCACGCGCTGGGTGCTGCTGGCCCTCGGTGCGATCCTCATCGCCTACGCGATCCTGGCCCGCAAGAACGCCCTGCTGGCCGGTATCCCGGTCTTCTACCTGCTCGTACGCTCCCTGTGGCCCACGCCCGGCCGGCGCAAGTGGCTGATCTCGGCCGGAGCCCTCATCGCCGCCGCCGCCGTGTCGAGCGGAGTCGTCTCGGCCGTCGCGAAGCCGCTGGAGACCCGCCAGTTCTCGCAGATCCTGCTCGACGACCTGGTGCACGTCCTGACCGTCGAGGAGGTGCGGGCGGCGGCCGGAAAGGCGGCGACGACGCCGGACTTCCAGGAGGCGATGGTCACCACGACCAAGCGGTGCACGCCCGAGAAGAACCTGTCCGACGCCTACTGGCGCTGCTACCCGCGTGACACGTCCCTGGGTCTGACCGAGCTGGGCCGGCACGCGGACGAGCTGACCGACATGTGGATCAGCGAGATCCCGGGCCATCTGCCCGAGTACGCCGAGTACCGCCTCCAGGTCTTCTCGAAGGTGCTGTTCCAGGGCCGGTACACGTACCAGGACGGAACCATCGCGAACGCGCCCGGGATCGGTGAGCCGGACGAGCGGCGCACGAAGATCCTCAAGTACTACGTCCTCGGCATGGGCAAGGACCTCCCGATGCTCTTCGCGGGCTGGTTCTGGCTGGTCGTCGCCCTCACGCTGACCTTCCGGCCGGGCCGCGGGCAGTACGCGATGCCGGTCCGTGTCCTCGGGATCAGCTCGGCGGTGTACATCGCCGGCTACCTGCCGACGGTGCCCGCCGGTGACTTCCGGTACTTCTACTGGCCCGCGCTCGCCGGCACGCTCGCCCTGCTGCTGGTCTGGCTGGGGCGGAAGGCGGCGAAGGGCTCCGGCCCGAAGGACGCCGCCGCGGCCGCGGAGGCGGCTCCCGCCCCCGTGCGCGAGCGGGACGGCGGCGGTGCGGCTCCGGCCGAGCTGTCAGGGGCCGACGTCCGGTCGTAATCTGAAGGTATGTACGCGCGGCGGCGCCACACCTACTTCTGGATGATGGGCATCTGTGTGGTGCTCTTCGTCGGGGCGTGGGCCGTCGTGCGGCTTTTCTCGATGCCGGTCGCCATCGGGATGTGCGTGGTCGCCATGATCATCCCGCCGATCGCCGCGATGGTCGCGAATCGGCGGGGTCCCGAGGACCGCTGGTGGGACGACCCGTCCGGGGACCCGCAGTCCGACGAGTGGTGGGACGAGCTCGACGGCAAGAAGCGCCACGACGACCGGTGAGCGCGTGGCGCCTGCCAGGCCGTGATTCCGGGGCCCCGACTCAGTAGACGAGCGCCTGCGTGCCGTCCGTCATGGCCTCCTGGACGAAGACCTGCGCGCCGGCGATCCGTACGCCCTCCAGGACGTCCTTCTCCGTGATCTCGCGGCGAGCCGCGCACTGCGTGCAGAGCGTGATCCGCCCGGCCGCCAGGATCGAGTCGATCAGGTCCGGCAGCGGCGCGGCGTGCGGCAGCTCGAACTCGGCCGCGCGCCCCGGGAGCGCGAACCACGACGACTCGCCCGTCAGCCAGAGCGAGACCTCGACACCGCTCGCCACGGCCACCGCGGCCACGGTGAAGGCCTGCGAGCAGCGTTCGGGGGCGTCGGCCCCGGCGGTCACCTTGATCACGAGCTTCTTCGCCATATACCGAACTGTAATGCGGACCACTGCAACCCCATGCACCAGTCGCGGGTCAGCTGGGTGCGCGGGTTACGGAATCTGCGCTTCAGGTCTCGTGGGGGGACCCCCTTTTGGAAGCCACAGAATCAACGGAAAACGCCGGAACAGCCCCGGAGCCGGCACAGACGCCGGCCCCGGTCGCGCCTCCGGCCCCGGTCGCGCCTCCGGCCCCGGCACCGACGCCGGCCCCGGTCGCGTCCCCGGCCGAGGCGCCGGTCGCGTCCCCGGCCGAGGCGCCGGTCGCGCCCCCGGCCCTGGACGCGCCGTCGGACTCGGACCCCGAGTCGCCTCGTCCTCGCCGGGTCGGCCGGACCATCGCGCTCATCGCCGTCGCCGCCGTCCTCGGCATCGTCGGCGGTACGGCGGTGGGGTACGGCATCCAGGCCGAGCGGGAGCCGACGCCGCTGCCCGCGCTCAACCAGCCGGACCTCGCCTACCCGAAGCCGCTCCCGAAGGGCCAGAGGCCGGCTCCGCTCACGGCCGCCGAGGACCGCAGCGTCAAGACGGGCGGCGATCTGCGCAAGCTGCTGCTGCCCAGGCCGGCGGGTTCGAAGAAGACGGACTTCCACGACGAGGACGGCTGGATGACGCCGGCCGAGTTCGCGTCGGGGTTCGAGGAGCCCGGCTACGCGCTGGGCTACCAGCTGGACATCAGGGTCCGGCGCATCGCGACCACGTCGTGGCGGACGGGCGAGCACAGGACCACCGAGATCCGGCTCATCCAGTACCGCTCCACCGATGTCCTCGGCGCGCAGGACTATGTCGAGGACCAGATGGGCTACATGCCCGAAGAGGAGTACGCCGAGTACGGGGGCGATCCGATCAAGGGCTCGGCCAACGGCCACTACTACGTGTTCCCGGTGGAGAAGGAGCCCGGCTACCTGGACTACTACCAGGCCCGGGCCTATCTGTACCGCGGTGACATCGCGGTCGAGATCTTCATCTTCGACACCAAGAAGATCTCGCAGAAGGAGATCGCCTCGGTGGCCGAGCGACAGTTGGGGCGCCTGTGAGCGAGGAACAGAACACCGTGATCGACCCGGACGACGTGTTCGCCGCGACCGTTCCCGCCGACGAGCCGAAGGAGCCGGGCAAGCCCGGTCGGGCGCGCAGGCTGCTGACGATCGTGCTGCCCGCCGTGCTCGTCCTCGGAGCGGTCGGTGGTGGCGTCGCGTACACGAGCGTCACCGTCCGCGACGCGGACCGCGCCGCGCCGACGGTCGTGTGGGAGCAACCGGACCTGTCGAAGGTGCCGAAGGACCCGGCGCTCGACGTCGCCCGCGGCAAGGCGTCGACGCCGCTCAGCAAGCTGCTGCTGCCGGTCCCGTCCGCGTACGAACTCGGCCCCGACATCGAGGGGTACGGCAACGACGGCGAGCTGAGCGGGAAGGAGGCCGCCGCGCTCCTGAAGGAGGACGGCAAGGGGCTCTCCGGCAAGAAGCGCCGCGACTACGAGAAGGACATCGACCGCCTGGGCGTGCAGGGGATCGCCTTCCGCTCCTACGCCTGGCCGGAGCAGGGCACCGTGGTCACCGTGCACATCACGCGGATGAAGGACAAGAAGGCGATCCGCGGGATGTACGAGCTCCGGAAGGGGCTGTCGGCCGACCTCCTGAAGTTCCCGAAGGGGCCGAAGATCGGCGGGCACAAGAACTCCGCCTGCTTCATGTATCCGCAGGAGAAGGGACTGGACAAGGAGGAGCAGGCCGAGCAGCTGGACGGGATGGTCTGCACGGCGTACGACTCCGAGGTCCTCGTCACGGTCACCGCCGCGGGTCCCAAGCCGTTCGACAAGTCCGCGGTGGCGGAGCTGGTGCGGAAGCAGCTCGACCACCTCAAGTCCCCGGGGGAGTACGTATGACCGAGCAGACGGAGACGGAGACGAAGCCGGAGACGGACGTGAAGTCCGAGCCGGACGCGTCCGCGGTCGAGCCCGAGGCGCAGGTCGAACCCGCGGCCGAGCCCGAGGCGCCCGCCGCCGCGGATACCCCGGTCGAGCCCGAGGCGTCCGTCGCCCCGGAGGCCCCCGTCGAGCCCGCGGTCGAGCCCGAGGTGTCCGTCGCCCCGGAGGCCCCGTCGGTACCGCCCGTTCCGGTCGCTGGGCCCGAGGTCCAGCCGGTCGGGCAGGTCCAGCAGGACCAGCAGGACCAGCAGGACCAGCAGGACCAGCAGGACCAGCCGGTCCCGCGTGTCCGTAAGCCCTCGCGTCGCGTTCTGTGGGCCGTCGCCCGTTGGACCGCCGCCGTGCTCGTGTGCGGTGGGCTCGGGACCGGGACCGCGTTCGCGATCGCCTCCATGGAGCGCCATGAGGTGCCGGGGCTCGAGACCGAGAACGACGGCCGCTGGGAGTACCCGAAGCTCAGCCTTCCGGCCCTCCCGGCCGACGCCCCGCGCCCCTACAGCGACGGCAACCCGGGCGAGATCCACCACGCCGACCTGCGCAAACTGCTCCTCCCGGCCCCGGTCGGCGCCACGCCCGACCCGAAGCTCAACGGCGGCTGGGCCACCGTGGACCAGTACCTGTCCCAGTACCGGCAGGACGACCGCGCCGAGCTGAAGGACGCGCTGAAGGAGTCCGCGCTGCGGCACATCGCGGCCCGAGGCTGGACCACGCCCGACGGCACGACGACCCGGGTGCACCTGCTCCGGTTCAACTCGGTCGCCTTCGCCGAGGCGTTCAAGGACGACGCCGTACGGGCCGGCTCGGTCGACGGCCCGCTGCTCGACGGGGCCGAGGGCGTCACGATGGACAGCGAGGTCGCGAGCGACGTACGGGTGTCGTACACCGCCCTCTACACCTTCGTCGAGCTGCCGCAGAACGCCGATCAGACCCGTTGGGCCTACATCCAGGCGGGCGACACCCTCGCGTTGGTCACGCAGACCCGCAAGGGGGAGACGCTGAAGGTCCCGTTCCAGCAGACCGTCACCCTCCAGAACCAGCTCCTGGGCTGATCGCGCTAGACCCACCTCACAGAGAGGGCCGGGCCCCCGCAGACTAAGCTGGGGTCCGGCCCGTTCTGCCTTCACCGCTCATTCGAGGAGCACCTGTGATCATCTTCTTCGAAGTCCTCCTGGCCCTGGTCTGTGTCGCCGTGCTCGCGTTCACCGGTCTGGCCGTGAAGAAGCTGTACCAGGGCCAGCGGTAATCACCTCTACAGATCGACAGAGCTGCTCATGATCGAGATCCCGTCCGACCTCAACCCGGACCTCGTCCCGCTCGCGTTCCTGCTCGGAACGTGGGAAGGCGCGGGCGTGGCCGACTTCCCCGGCGCCGAGAAGTGCAACTTCGGCCAGTCCGTGACGTTCAGCCACGACGGCCGTGACTTCCTCGAGTACCACTCGCACTCCTGGGTCCTGGACAACGACGGCAACCAGGTCCGCCCGCTGGAGAGCGAGAGCGGCTACTGGCGGATCGACAAGGACCGCAAGGTCGAGACCGTCATGGTCCGCGACCAGGGCATCGTGGAGATCTGGTACGGCGAGCTCGCCGACAAGAAGCCGCAGATCGACCTGGTGACGGACGCCGTGGCCCGCACCGCGGCCTCCGGCCCGTACAGTGGCGGCAAGCGGCTCTACGGCTACGTCAAGGGCGACCTGATGTGGGTGGGCGAGAAGGCCACCCCCGAGGTGCCGCTCCGCCCGTACATGTCGGCGCACCTGAAGAAGGTCGTCACGCCGGAAGAGGTCGCCGAGATGGCACGCAACCTCCCCGACATGCCGGACGACGGCATCGCGTTCTTCAAGTGAGGTACTTTCCTGGCCTCGGCCGGGAGGTGCCTGAGGTCCACACTGTCGGGCCCTGCTACCGATGATTCTGGCCAGTGCCCCCGCCTGAAGGCGGGGGCACTGGCCATCTCAAGACCTGCACCATTGTCTCGGGCTCGATTTCCTCATCGAGGACTTACGACGGGCCGGGGAGTAGTGGTGATCACTCCACGTCGGAACCGACGACGGAAATCCGCATGGATGTGCGAATTATGGCCAGTATGCGAGGGATCCTGTCATTTGGGCCGGGTGTCCGACGTGACCGTATAGCTTCGACGTTGTCGGTGATCGGGGTGTCGGCTGTTTCCTCATCGACATGGGTGAGCGGGCGGGACTTCGGGAGGGGTGTTGAAGCGTCAGCGTGGTCACAAGGCCAGACTCTCTCTCACTCCCGCCTAGGCAGTGGCGGCTGAGGAGCAGGGCCATGCGGCCCGCGCTTTGTGGAATCTTGTTCATGACTGGTGGACGATGCTTCCCCGGGAACGCCGGACCCTTGCCGCCGCTGACGAGGCGATCCGACAGGGTCGCAAGGATCTTCCCTGGCTCGGCGTCCTGCCCGCGCAGGCGGCGCAGGCCGTGCTGAAGACGTACTTCCAGGCATGGAAGAACTGCTGGAGCGGCCGCGCCCAGGCCCCGAATTTCAAGGGCCGCTTCCGCTCCCGCATGGCCATCGACATCCCGCAGGGCCGTGACCTCCGAATCGTCAGGACGAACCGGCGGTGGGGGTGCATGTGGGTGCCCAAGATCGGGCACGTTCGCTTCCGATGGACCAAGGATCTCCCGGTGGGCAAGCATGCCGATGGCGACAACCGGGTCACCGGGGCCCGGCTGGTGAAGGAGGCCGACGGCTGGCACGTCGTCTTTCGCGTCCAGAGCGAAGCACCCGAACCTGAGCCGCATGCCGGGCCGACGGTGGGCATCGACCGGGGCGTCATCCGCCCCCTCGCTCTGTCCGACGGCACGTTCCGTGACCACGGTCCCTGGCTCACCAAGGGTGAAGTCGAACGACTGCGCCGGCTGGAGAAGACCAAGCACCGCAGCCGCCGCGCCGGTAACCCCGGTGAGAAGAGGTCGCGTCGCCTCACCCGTACGTACGACCAGATCGCCAGGCTCCGCGCGACAGCCAAGCGCCGAGTGGTCGACTGGCAGCACAAGACCACCACCGACATCGCCGAGACGTTCTCGCGCGTCGGTGTGGAGGACCTGGCCATCACCAGCATGGTCAAGTCCGCCAGAGGAACTGCGGAAGCCCCCGGGCGGAATGTCCGACAGAAGGCCGCGCTGAACCGGGCGATCACCGAGGAAGCTTGGGGTAGGACCGTGACTATGCTGGAGTACAAGACCGCCGACCGTGGCGGCCTCGTGGTCAGGGTCCCGGCCGCGAACACCTCCCGACGCTGCTCCGCCTGCGGCGTCATCACCCCGGGAAACCGGGAGAACCAGGCCCGCTTCGTCTGCAAGAACCCTGACTGCGGGTTCGAGGCCAACGCGGACACCAACGCGGGGTGCAACATCGATCACGCCGCCGGGCAGGCGGTGTCAGGACGTGGAGACCTCGGGGGCACCCGGTCTGTGAAGCGTCAACCACCGACCAGGCCGCACGCGGCCTGAGAAGGATCCCGCCCCCGTTCAGGGGCGGAGGATGCCAAACTGGGGGGCGTGGTGAGCACCGACTGGAAAAGCGACCTGCGACAGCGCGGCTATCGGCTGACGCCCCAGCGCCAGCTTGTCCTGGAGGCCGTGGACACGCTGGAGCACGCGACCCCCGACGACATCCTCGGTGAGGTCCGCAGGACCGCGTCCGGTGTGAACATCTCCACCGTGTACCGGACCCTTGAGCTCCTGGAGGAGCTCGGGCTCGTCTCCCACGCCCATCTCGGGCACGGGGCGCCGACCTACCACCTCGCCGATCGCCACCACCATCTGCACCTGGTCTGCCGGGACTGTACGAACGTCATCGAGGCGGACGTCGACGTGGCGGCGGAGTTCACCGGGAAGCTGCGCGAGACCTTCGGCTTCGAGACGGACATGAAGCATTTCGCGATCTTCGGCCGGTGTCAGGACTGCGCCGAGAAGGACGCCTCCGCCGAGTCGTAGGCTTTTCCCCATGAAGAGCCCTCTGCTGTCCCTGCCCGGCGCCGTCCCCGCCGAAGGCCGTGACGAAGGCGTCGCCGCCCACTACGGCGATCTGTTCCGTGAGCAGCGCGCCCTCGCCGCGGGCGACGGCTTCGTCGATCTCTCGCACCGCGGTGTCGTCACGGTCACCGGTGACGACCGCCTGAGCTGGCTCCACCTGCTGCTCACCCAGCACGTCAGCGAGCTGCCGGCGGGCCGGGCCACCGAGGCGCTGATCCTCTCCGCCAACGGCCACATCGAGCACGCCCTCTACCTCGTCGACGACGGCGAGACAGTCTGGGCGCATGTCGAGCCCGGCACCCAGGACGAGCTCATCGCCTATCTGGAGTCGATGAAGTTCTTCTACCGCGTCGAGGTCGCCGACCGTACGGACGAGTTCGCCGTCGTCCACCTGCCGGCCGGCTTCATCGCCGAGGTGCCGGACGGCGCGGTCGTACAGGAGACCGCGCACGGCCGCGATCTGTTCCTGCCCCGCGCCGACCTGGAGTCCTTCGCGGCCTCCCACGGCCCGGCCGCCGGCATCCTCGCGTACGAGGCGTTGCGGATCGAGGCGCACCGGCCGCGGCTCGGCTTCGAGACCGACCACCGGACCATTCCGCACGAGCTGGGCTGGATCGGCAGCGCGGTGCATCTGCAGAAGGGCTGCTACCGCGGGCAGGAGACCGTCGCCCGTGTCCACAACCTGGGGAAGCCGCCGCGTCGGCTGGTCTTCCTGCACCTGGACGGCAGCGAGGTCCATCTGCCGGGCCACGGCACCCCGATCCGCCTCGCGGCGGACGGCGGCGAGGGCCGGCAGCTCGGCTTCATCACCACCTCCGCCCGCCACCACGAGCTGGGGCCGATCGCGCTGGCGATGGTGAAGCGGAACGTGCCGGTGGACGCGGAGCTGATGGCGGGCGACACGGCCGCCGCGCAGGAGACCGTCGTCGAGCCGTAGCCCCTACACCTCCACGAGCACCGTGAACGGGCCGTGATTCGTGAGCGAGACGCGCATCGCCGCTCCGAACCGGCCCGTTTCGACGTGCGCGCCCAGCGCGCGCAGCTGCGCCACCACCTCGTCGACGAGGGGCTCGGCGACGGGCCCGGGGGCAGCGGCGTTCCAGGTGGGCCGGCGGCCCTTGCGGGCGTCCCCGTAGAGGGTGAACTGAGAAATCACCAACAAGGGCGCATTCACGTCCGAACAGGATTTCTCTCCCTCCAGCATCCGGACGGACCACAGCTTTCTGGCGAGCTGGGCCGCCTTCTCCGGGGTGTCCTCATGGGTGACTCCCACCAGCACACACAGTCCTTCGCCGACGATCTCGCCGACGGTCTCCCCTGCGACGACGACGCTCGCGCCGTCGACCCTCTGTACCACTGCTCGCATACGGACCAACCTACAGACCGACGCATCTGGGGCTGAACGGGTGCAGAGCGCCTGCACACACACGTGCGGGAGTGGCACCATGCGTGTCAGGCGGTGCGGCTCCGCACCGGTCGAGGGGACGATTCACATGAGTGCACCTGGCGCCGGGCAGACGCCTTCCGGTCCCGTACAGCTGACCCGGGTCGGCGCGGCCGTACGACCACCCGTGCAGCGGAGAGCCGAGCCCGCCCTGCCGGAACGGCCGACACCCGATCTCACCGCCCTACGGCTGCCGGAGCTGCGCACCCTGCGGCGTGACGCCCAGGGGGACGAGGCCGACCTCAGTTATGTGCGGCGGATGCTGCAGGGTCGGATCGACATCCTGCGGGCCGAACTGGCCCGGCGCACGGATCCGGAGGCGCCGATCCTGGACCGGCTCTCGGAGATCCTGGCGGACGCGCCGTCGCGGCTGCGGACCTCGGCGCGGCATGTGACGCTGTCGACGCCCCGCAGCGAGGAGTACCGGCGGCTCGCGACGGAGATGCTCTCGGAGGTCGAGCTGTCGGACCTCGGCGCACGGACGGACGACGAGCTGCACACGGCGATGGGACGGCTCGCGGGGTACGAGCAGCAGGTCTCGCGGCAGCGGCAGCAGCTGCAGCGGACGGCCGACGACTGCAGCGCGGAGATCGCCCGCCGCTACCGCGAGGGCGAGGCGCAGGTGGACGACCTGCTCATCTGAGGCGGTTGCGGTCGGTCGGTGGTTGCGGTCGGTCGGTGGTTGCGGTGCGGGCGGGCCCGCCGCGAACCCCGGGTGTGTGCGGCGGTCGCCGGGAACTCCCGGGTGTGTGCGGCGGTCGCAGGGAATCCCGAGTGAGGGCGTGCGGTGGCGTCGCCGGGAACTCCGGGTGCGGGCGTCCGATGGTGATCGTCGGGAACCCTGGGCGGCGGGTGCGGTGGCGGTCGTCGGGGAACCCCAAGGCGTGCCCGCGGTGTCCGCCGGAAAACCCGGGTGCGGGTGACGGTGGGACCGGCATAGCCTCGGAGGATGACCCTTGAGGTGCGTCCTGTCGTCGAGTCCGAGTACCCCGACTGGCTCCGGGCCGTCAACACCGGATTTCTCCGGCCGCCGATGGTGACGGACGAGGAGGTCGCCGACCGGCTGCCGCACTCCGATCTCTCCCGGGTCCTCGGCGTCTTCGACGGCGGCCGTGTGGTCGCCACCTTCCGTTCGTTCACGCAGGAGTTGAGCGCCGTCGGCGGCGGCGCGCTCGTCGCCGACGCCGTCAGCGGTGTCACCGTCTCCGCGACGCATCGCCGGCAGGGGCTGCTCAGCCGGATGATGGCGGACGATCTCGCCGCCGCGAAGGAGCGGGGCGACGCCGTCGCCACACTCATCGCCGCCGAGTACCCGATCTACGGGCGGTACGGCTTCGGTCCGGCGACCTGGACGGCCGAGTGGACCGTGGACGTCCGCCGCGCCGGTCTCGACCCGCGCCGCACCGGGCGGCCCGAGGACGGTGGACGGATCGAGTTCGCCGACGGCGAGGAGATCCGCAAGATCGGCCCCGGGCTGCACCGCCGGCTCGCCGGCGTCCGGGCCGGAATGGTCGAGCGCGACAGCCGCCGCTGGGACGTCGAGACGGGTCTCGCCTTCCACAACTCCCCGTGGACCGAGCCGTTCTACGTCGTCTTCCGTGACGAGGACGGTGAGCCCCAGGGCTTCGCCGCCTACACCTGCGACGACACCTGGGGCGATGCCAAGCAGCCCCTCAACACGGCCAAGGTCAAGGACCTGATCGCCGTCACCCCGGCGGCCGAGCGGGCGCTGTGGCGCTATCTCTGCTCGATCGACTGGGTCACCACGGTCAAGTCCGGCAACCGCGCCCCCGACGACCTCCTCCCGCTGCTGCTGCCCGACCCGCGGGCCGCCCACATCACCACGCAGGCCGACATGCTCTGGGTCCGGGTGCTGGATGTGGCGAAGGTCCTGGAGGGCCGTACGTACGGAGCGTCCGGCAGTCTGGTCCTCGAGCTGCGGGACGCGGCCGGTCTGGCGGGCGGCCGCTACCGTCTGGACGCCTCCCCGGAGGGCGCCGCATGTGCGCCGTCCACCGCCTCGGCCGATCTCGCCCTCGACATCGCCGAGTTGGGCACGCTCTCGCTCGGTGACGAGTCGGTGGTACGGCTCGCCGCTCTCGGCCGGGTCGAGGAGGTCGCGCCGGGGGCGGCCGACCGCGCGGACGCCTTGTTGCGGACCTCCCGCCGGCCCTGGTGCCCGGACATCTTCTGACCGTCGGTCTCCGGCCGGGCGGTGGTCATGCCGTCCGGCGGCGGAAGAGCGCTCCGGACGCGGCGACCGCGAAGGCGAGCAGGGCGGCGCACCAACCGAGCGCGATCCACGGGGTGTTGCCGACCGGCTGGTCGAGGAGGAGTCCGCGCAGCGACTCGATGACCGGGGTCACCGGCTGGTGTTCGGCGAAGCCGTGCAGCCAGCCGGGCATGGTCTCGATCGGGACGAACGCGCTGCTCGGATAGGGCAGGAACATCATGAAGAAGGTGACTCCGCCCGCCGCCTCGGGGGTGCGGGTGAGCAGCCCGACGGCCGCGGACAGCCAGGAGATCGCCGTGATGAAGGCGACGAGCAGGCCGATCGCGGCGAGCCAGCCGAGTGGTGTGGCCGAGGGGCGGAAGCCGATGACGAAGGCGGCGCCGAGGACGAGCGCGGTGGCGATGAGGTTGCGGGCCACGCTGGCGCCGACATGGCCGGCGAGGATCGGAGTACCGCCGATGTCGAGCGAGCGGAACCGATCGATGATGCCGCCCTTCATGTCCTCGCTGACGGCCACGGCGGTGCCGGCGGAACCGAAGCCGGAGCAGAGGATGAGGACGCCGGGCACGACGTACGTCACGTACTGGGTTCCGGTGTCGATGGCTCCGCCGAAGAAGTAGACGAAGATCAGCATCAGCATGATCGGCAGCATCATCGAGGTGATGACGGCGTCGACGTTGCGGCGGCTGATGCGGATGCCCCGGCCGGTCAGGGTGCCGGTCACCGTGAGGACGTCAGACATGGGCGGGCTCCTTGTCGGTCAGGGCGAGGAAGACGTCGTCGAGGGTCGCGGTGTGGAGCGAGAAGCGGACGATGTCCGTGCGGTCCGGGTCGAGCGCGTCGAGGAGGGCCCGTACCTGGGCGGCGCTGCCGTCGGTCGGCAGGCCCAGGGTGAGGGTGTCGGGGGAGTGGTGGCTCGGGGCGGGCGCGTCGGGGGAGTGGCGGCTCGCCAGGTCCGCGAGCCGGAGGTAGGTGTCGTGGTCGCGCAGGACGAGGTCGAGGCGGTGGCCGGCGACGCGTGACTTGAGTGCGTCGGCGCTGCCCTCGGCGACGATCCGGCCGGAGTCCATGACGGCGATGCGGTCGGCGAGCCGGTCGGCCTCCTCCAGGTACTGGGTGGTGAGGAAGACGGTGGTCCCGCTGTAGGAGAGCTCCCGGACCACCTGCCAGAGCTCCTTGCGGCTGCGTGGGTCGAGGCCGGTGGTCGGTTCGTCGAGGAAGATCACCGCGGTGTCCTCGGAGTCGCGGACGAGCCCGGCCGCGAGGTCGAGGCGGCGCCGCATGCCTCCCGAGTACGTCCGGGCGAGGCGCCCGCCGGCGGCGGTGAGGCCGAAGCGCTCCAGGAGCTCGGCGGCGCGCCGGTCGGCGGCCGCGCGGGAGAGGCCCGAGAGGCGGGCCATCATGCGCAGGTTCTCGGCACCGGTCTGTGTCTCGTCGACAGCGGCGAACTGGCCGGTGAGGCTGATGGCGCGGCGGACCCGGGAGCGTCCGGTGACGATGTCGTGCCCCGCCACGCGCGCGTGCCCGGCGTCGGGTGCGGTGAGGGTGGCGAGGATGCGCACGGTGGTGGTCTTCCCGGCGCCGTTGGGGCCGAGCAGGGCGAAGACGGTGCCCTGTTCGACGTCGAGGTCGAGGGAGTCGAGGACCGTGAGGTCTCCGTAGGCCTTGCGCAGGCCGGTGGCTTCGATGGCGGATGGCATGACGGTTCCCCCTGGGATCGGTGGGGCGCAGGCCCCGATCAGTACTGCGTATGCCCTACGCGTTACTGTGTAAGGGTTACGCATTACTAGGATGGTCGTCAAGCGGATGAAGGGCGGCTGTGGTGGCGGACGACAAGGCTGAGGGCGGCGGGGGCTTCCTGCCCGCGAGCATCGAGGCCGCCTGGGGGCTGCGTGAGCGCCCCTCCAAGGGCCCCAAGCCCGGGCTCACCCTCGACCGGATCGTGACGACGGCCACCGGCATCGCCGCGGCGGAAGGGCTCGACGCGGTCTCCATGGGGCGGATCGCCAAGGAGCTCGGCGTCTCGACCATGTCCCTCTACCGGTACGTCGGCGCCAAGAGCGAGCTGTACGTCCTGATGCAGGACGTGGCCACGGGTGCCCCGCCCGCGCCCCTTCCGGCAGGCACCGGATGGCGTGAGGGGATCGAGCGCTGGTCCTGGGCGATCCGCGAGGTCTACCACCGCAACCTCTGGATGCTCCGCGTCCCGCTCTCCGGCCCGCCCGCCACGCCGAACACGGTCGCCTGGTGGGAACGGGCGATGGAGGCCCTGGAGGACACCGGCCTCGACGAGGGCGCCAAGATCTCGGTGATCATGCTGGTCGGCGGATTCGTGCGCAACGAGGCGCTGATGATGGCCGACCTCGCCGCCGTCATCAGCGCGAGCGGGCAGGGTCCCGAGGAGGTGCTCGCCCGTTACGGCCACACCCTGCGGCGCCTCGCCGATCCGGCCCGCTATCCGGCGGTGGCGCGGATGCTCGACTCGGGCGTGATGGACGAGCCGGACGAGCCGGACTACGAGTTCCGCTTCGGTCTGGAGCGGATCCTCGACGGGGTCGCGCTGCTGGTGGAGCGGGAGGGCGGGAAGTGACCGGGCTTCGGGAGCGGAAGAAGGAGCGGACCCGGCAGGCCATCTCGGAGGCCGCCATCACCCTCTTCCTGGAGAAGGGGTTCGACGCCGTCTCGGTCGCCGAGGTGGCGGCCACGGCCGAGGTCTCCAAGCCGACGCTCTTCCGGTACTTCCCGAGCAAGGAGGACCTCGCGCTCTACCGGTTCGCGGACCACGAGGACGAGGCGGCCCGGGTGGTCACCGGGCGTGGAGAGGGGGTCGCGCCGCTCGACGCCCTGCGGGCGCACGTCCTCGCCGGTCTGGATCGGCACGAGCCGGTGACCGGGCTCTGCGACCACCCGGCCGTCCTCGCCTTCCAGCGCCTGCTGTACGGCACTCCGGCGCTGGTCGCGCGGCTCCACGCGTACCAGAGCCGGTCGGAGGCGGCCCTCGCGGAAGCGCTCGACGGCGGTGGGCCCGGCCTGGAGGCGCGGCTCGCGGCCGGTCAGATCGTGGCCGTCCTGCGGATCCTGGCGGAGGACAACGTGCGCCGGATCGCGGCGGGGGAGAGCGCGGACGCCGTGCATCCGGATGCGGTGGCGGCTGCCGAAGGGGCCTTCCGCGCGCTGCGGGACGGTCTCGCGTACGGGTGACCCAGCATCTGTGACTCGATAAGAAATTTAACTCGGTAACGTTATTCGCCTAGGCTGGGCGCATGACGTCTCTCGACCATGAACTCCTCCAGGAGCGGACCCACCACGACGCCTGCCACGCAGCCCTGGCCCGGATGGCCGAGGACGTGGCCGAACAGGTCGTCATCGGCGAGAACGCCGCCGCCTCCGGCGCCGACGCCGAGGCGCTCGGCTACCACCTGCGCACCCAGGCCAAGGAGTTCGGCGAGCAGCCGCCCGGCCCCCTCTTCTTCGGCCGCCTCGACCGCGAGGACGGCCAGACCCACCACATCGGCCGCCGCCGGATCGCCGAGCACCCGGCCGCCCCGCCGCTCGTCGTCGACTGGCGCGCCCCCGTCTCCCGCGCCTACTACCAGGCCGGCTCCCGCGACCCACAGGGCCTGGTCCGGAGGCGCCGGTTCGGCTGGGCCCCGTACAGCCTGGGCGACTCGGCCGATCTGACCGGCCTGGAGGACGAGTACCTCACCGCCGGCGAGGATCCGGGACTCAGCCCCCTGGTGTCCGGGGAGATCGAGCGGCCCCGCGTCGGTCCGATGCGGGACATCGCCGCCACCATCCAGCCCGAACAGGACGATCTCGTACGGTCCGAGCCCACCGCCTCCGTGTGCGTGCAGGGCGCGCCCGGCACCGGCAAGACCGCCGTCGGCCTGCACCGGGCCGCGTACCTCCTCTACACCCACCCGCAGCGCGTCCGCCGCTCCGGCCTCCTCGTCCTCGGCCCCAACCGCACGTTCCTCTCCTACATCTCCGAGGTGCTGCCCGCCCTCGGCGAGACCGGGATCCGGCAGTCGACCGTCGACGAGGAGATCGCCCTCCACGAAGTGCGCGCGACGGACGGCGGGACGGCGGCGCGGGTCAAGCACGACCTGCGCATGGCCGGGGTACTGCGCCGGGCCCTGTACGCGCGCGTGGCCGTCCCCGAGGGGGAGCTGACCCTCGCCGACGGCCCGCTCCGGCTGCGTATCGGGCCGGAGAGGCTCGCGGCGATCGTCACGGCGGTACGGGAGGAGGCCCCGCCCTACGCCACCGGCCGCGAACGCGTCCGCGCCCGGGTCGTGCGCGTCCTCCAGCTCGCGGCGGAACGGCGCGCCGGGCCCCTGGGCAATGCCTGGGTGAGGAGGATCGAACGGGCGCGGCCGGTCTCGGCGTTCGTGGACGCCTGCTGGCCGAGGACGACACCCCAGGAGGTGCTCACCGAGGTCCTGACCGATCCGCGCGACGAGGCGCTGTCCGAGCCCGAACGGGACGCGATCCGCTGGACGAAACCGCCCCGCTCCCCACGCTCGGCGAAGTGGAGCGCCGCCGACCTCGTCCTGCTCGACGAAGTGGCCGGGCTGATCGCCCGCCCCGAGGGCTACGGCCATGTCGTCGTCGACGAGGCCCAGGACCTGTCCCCCATGCAGTGCCGGGCGGTCGCCCGCCGCGCCGTCTTCGGTTCGCTGACCGTGCTCGGCGACCTGGCTCAGGGGACCACCCCGTGGGCGGCGCGCGACTGGCGCGAGCAACTGGCCCATCTGGGCAAGCCGGAGGCCGAGATCGTGCCGCTGACCACCGGCTACCGGGTCCCGGCCGCGATCGTCGAGCTCGCCAACCGGCTGCTGCCGGAGCTGGGGACGGACGTGCCGGCCGGGCGGTCGCTGCGCGCGGACGGGGAGGTGACGGTCGCCCGGGTCGCGGACGTGGCCGCGGGCGTCGCCGGCGCGGTCCGCGCGGCACTGGCGAAGGAGGGCTCGGTGGGCGTGATCGCGGCGGAGGACCAGGTCGGGCCGCTGGCGCGGGCGTTGGAGGGGGTGCTGGAGGGGGCCGGGGGCCCGCGGCTGACCGTGCTGCCGGCGACGACGGCGAAGGGGCTCGAGTACGACCACGTCGTCGTCGCCGAGCCCGCCGCGATCGTCGCGGCCGAGGAGCGGGGCCTGCACCGGCTCTACGTCGTGCTCACCCGGGCCGTCTCCCGGCTGGACATCGTCCACAGCGAGCCGCTGCCCGCCTGCCTGGCGGGGGCTCAGGCCCTCTGAGGCGCGGTGACCGCGGGCGGTCGCGTCTCCTGAAGGGCCGTCATCGGGACGATCGGTCGCTCCGGAGGCCCGTCATCGGGTCATTGGGCCGGTGAGGCGTTCTGGGAGTGCCGTCATCGGCCCGATCGGGCGCTACGGAGCACGGTCACTGGGCCGATCGGGCACTACGGAGCACGGTCAGACGCTTTGGAGCACCGTCACCGACCCGGTCGGTCGCTCCGGAGTGCTGCCAGGAGATCGCGTACCGCGGGCAGAGCCAGGGAGGACTCCCGTACCGCCGCGTGGATCGAGCGGACCGGTTCCGGGCCGCGCACCCGGCGGACGACCACCTGCGGATGGCGGCTGCCGAGGCCCAGCAGGGGCACCAGGCTGATGCCGAGACCGGCCGCGACGAAGCCCTGCGCGGTGGCGTACTCCTCGCACTCCACCGCGATGTCCGGGGTGAACCCGGCCGCCGCGCACGCCGCCAGGACGGCGTCGAGGCACGGGCCCGGCCGCTCGCTGCCGACCCAGGGCTCGTCGGCGAGCTCCGCCAGGTCGACGGTCCGGCGGTCGGCGAGCGGATGGCCCTTGGGCAGCACGACGCGGTAGGGGTCGTCGAGCAGATGGACGAGCCCGACCCCCTCGCCGGCCGTACCCCGGGGCCGTACGACGAGGGTGAGGTCCGCCTGCTCCTCCTCTCCCGTCGCGGACTCGCCCACCAGCCGCAGGTCGACCCGCACGCCCGGGTGTTCGTCCCGGAACCGGGCCAGGGCGGGGGCGACGAGATCGGCGCCCGCCGTGGCGAAGTAGCGCACCACGATCTGCCCCGTGCGGCCCGCCCGCAGATCGGCGAGGGCCGTCTCCGCCTCCGCGACCTGCCGGCCGATCACGGCCGCGTGCTCGGTGAGCAGCCGCCCCGCCGCCGTCGGGCGGACGCCCCGGCCGAAGCGTTCGAGCAGGGCGATGCCTGCCTCCTTCTCCAGGACCGCGATCTGCTGGCTCACGGCGGAGGGGGTGTAGCCGAGGTTCGCCGCGGCGGCGGTGACGGAACCGCTGGACACCACCGCCCGCAGCACCTGCATACGTCTCACATCCAGCATGTAGCACAGCTTAACGCTGGATGCATGATTCTTCGCTTGTCCTGTCGAGTCGTGGCGAGGACCGTGGAGGCCATGACATCGGCGATACGGATGGCAGTCCTGGCCCTGCTCTGGGGCTCCGGCTTCCTGTGGATCAAACTGGCCCTCGACCACGGCCTCACCCCGGGGTGGATCACCTTCGTACGGTGTCTGCTCGGCGCGGGCGTGCTCCTCGCCCTCGCGTACGCGGCGCGGCAGCGGCTGCCCCGGGACCGGGTGACCTGGGGGCGGCTCGTCGTCGCGGCCTTCTTCTGCAACGCCCTGCCGTTCTTCCTGTTCGGCGTGGGCGAGCAGACCGTGGACAGCGGTACCGCGGGCGTCCTCAACGCCACCACCCCGCTGTGGTCCCTGCTCATCGGCCTGGCTCTCGGCACGGAGCGTCCGCTGTCCGCGGCGCGGGTCTGCGGTCTGGTCCTCGGCTTCGGCGGCGTCCTGCTGATCTTCGCCCCGTGGAGCGGCGACGGCGGTCTGATGAGCCTCGGCGCGCTCGCCCTGCTCGCGGCCTCGGCGAGTTACGCGGTGGCCTTCGCGTACATGGCCCGCAGGCTCACCGACCGGGGCACCGCGCCGCTGGCGCTCTCCGCCGCGCAGCTGCTGACGGCGACGGCCCTGAGCGTGCCCGCCCTGGCCTCCGGCGGCGAGGCCCGGTTGACGTGGACGGGGCTGCTCGCGGTCGTCGTCCTGGGGATCTTCGCCACCGGTCTCACCTTCCACCTCAACTACCGGATGATCGCGGACGAGGGCCCGACGAGCGCCGCGACCGTCGGCTATCTGCTGCCGGTGGTGTCGGTGATGCTCGGGGCCCTCGTGCTCGACGAACCGCTGACGGTACGGGTGGTGGCCGGGATGGCGGTCGTGCTGGCGGGGGTTGGCCTCACGCGGCGGGGTCTGCGACCCGCTCCCGCGTCTCCGGCTTCCGCGTCTCCGGCTCCTGCGTCTCCGGCTGCTGGTCCCGTGTCTCCCGGCTCTTCGTCTCTCCCCGGTTCGGCTGCCGCAGGACGGTGAGCGCGACCGCGAAGGCGGCGAGGACGAGGGCGGCACCGACCCCGAAGGCCAGGTGGTAGCCGCTGGTCAGGGCCTCGGCTGAGGGGCGGCCCGCCGCGGTGAGGGACTCGGTGCGGGAGGCGGCCAGGGTGGAGAGCACCGCGATGCCGAGCGCCATGCCGATCTGCTGGGTGGTGTTGAACAGGCCTGAGGCGAGGCCCGCGTCCTCCTCCTTCGCGCCGGACATGCCGAGCGAGGTGAGGGCGGGGAACGCGAGGCCGAAGCCGGCGGCCAGCAGCATCACGGGCAGCAGGTCGGTGACGTACGAGGCGTTCACGGGCACCCGGGTCAGGAGTCCGAGGACGCCGACGAGGAGGGTGAGGCCGGTGAGCAGGATGGTGCGCTCGCCGAAGCGGGCGATCAGCCGGGCGGAGACGCCGAGGGACACCGCGCCGATGACGGCCGCGGCCGGCAGCATCGCGAGACCGGTCTTGGCCGCGCCGTAACCGAGGACCTTCTGCATGTAGAGCGCGACGAGGATCTGGAAGGAGAAGAGCGCGGCGACCATCAGCATCTGGACGAGGTTGGCGCCCGAGACGCTGCGTGAGCGGAAGATCCGCAGGGGCATCAGGGGGTTCGCGGTCCTGGCCTGGCGGACGAGGAAGCCGCCGAGGAGGGCGAGGGAGAGGGCACCCAGGCCGAGGGTGTGGGCCGAAGCGGCGCCGTACTCCTCGATCTTGACGACCGCGTAGATCCCGAGCATCAGGCCGGTGGTGACGAGCAGCGCGCCGAGGACGTCCGCGCCGCCTCCGGCCTTCAGGCCGGGGCCGCGGTCGCCCGGCAGCGCGGGGAGGGCGACGAGAAGCGTCGCGATGCCGATGGGGAGGTTGATGAAGAAGATCCAGTTCCAGGCGAGCGCCTCGGTGAGGATGCCGCCGAGGACCTGGCCGATCGAGGCTCCCGCCGCCCCGGTGAAGCTGAACACGGCGATGGCCTTGGCTCGTTCGCGCGGTGCGGTGAAGAGCGTGACGAGGATGCCGAGGCTGACGGCGGAGGCCATCGCGCTGCCGACGCCCTGGAGGAAACGGGCCGCGATCAGGACGCCGGGGGAGGTGGCGACGCCGGCGAGGAGTGAGGCGGCGGTGAACACTCCCGTACCCGCGAGGAACATCCGCTTGCGGCCGATCAGGTCGCCGAGGCGGCCGGCGAGCAGGAGCAGCGAGCCGAAGGCGATGAGGTAGGCGTTGACGACCCAGCTGAGTCCGACCGGGGTGAAGCCGAGGTCGCTCTGGATGGCCGGCATGGCGACGGTGACGATGCTGCCGTCGAGGATCGTCATCAGCATCCCCGTGGCCAGGACGCCGAGGGCGAGCCAGCGGGAGCGCGAGCGGACGGCTGTCGCCGCGGGGGTGGAGGTGGCAGGCATGACGGTCTCTCCTGTCGTTGGGAGCCAACAGGAGAGACCGTAGCAGATAGTTTTGTTGCAGACTATCTTCTACGGATCGAGAGTCGGGCGGTCGCCGTTCGGGCTGGTGTCCGCTATCCCTTCTGGCGTGCCCGACGGGCCGGCCTGGAGCTCTCCGTGGGCGTCGCCAAATGCCCTGTGACCAGGCGGTTCAGTGCCCGCAACAGCACCTCGCGCTCGTCGTCGGGCAGGGAGGTCAGGGCGCTCTCGTGTACCCCGTCGACGATCTTCTGGCTCTTCGCGGCGACCTTCGCCCCCTCCTCGGTCACCGCGATGATCCGTGCCCGCCGGTCGGTGCTGGACGGCCTGCGCTCAGCCAGCCCGGCCTTCTCCAGCGCGTCGACGGTCACCACCATCGTGGTCTTGTCCATGTCCCCGATCTCGGCGAGCTGCGCCTGTGTCCGCTCCTCCTCGAGGGCGTGGACGAGGACGCAGTGCATCCGGGGGGTGAGCCCGATCTCCCCGAGCTCCGCGCTCATCTGCGTACGCAGGACGTGGCTGGTGTGGTCAAGGAGGAAGGAGAGGTCGGGCTCGGTGCGGGTGGGCGCCATGGCGGTCATGTCCGCCAGGGTAGCGAAGGTCGATCCGTAGCGGATTATCGGAAAGGGGACGACCCTCGCGTCGAGGCGGGTGCACGCCCCGTGGACGTGCTCGCCGCTGCGCTCCGCGTCACACGGCGCCCGTGAGGTGTTCGACGGTGGGCGCCACGAGGCCGAAGAGGTCGGCGATCGTGGTCAGGCTGCTCGTCTGGAGCGTGGCGGCGGGCACCGTGCCGCCGTCGGGCGCGGGCAGGGCGCGGGTGGCGGTCGCCTCGGCGACGACGGTGGGCCGGTAGCCGAGGTTGAAGGAGCCCTGGGCGGTGAAGGTGACGCACATGTGGGTCATGAACCCGGCGAGGACCAGATCGGGTCCGGCGCCCAGGTCACGCAGCGTCTTCTCCAGGTCGGTGGCGTGGAAGGCGTTGGGGACCTGCTTGACGACGACGGCCTCGCCCTCGGCCGGCGCCACCTCGGGGCTGATCGCGCCGATCTCGGCACGGATGTCGTACGGGGTGCCCTCGCCGCCGTCGTTGACGACGTGGACCACGGGCGTGCCCGCCGAACGGGCGGCGGCGAGCAGGCGGGCCCCTGCGGCCAGGGCGGGCTCGGCGCCTTCGAGGGCCATGACGCCGGAGCGGTAGGTGTTCTGGAAGTCGATCATGATCAGGGTGGTGTCGCCGAGGCGGGGCAGCGTGCTGTCGAGGCCGATCACGCTGCGGAGGGTCGCGGAGGCGTTCATGGAGGAGAGGTTCCTTTCGGGAGCGAATCAGGCGTGGAGGCATGGCGAGGCCGCGGTCGCGGCGGCTCGCCGGGGTGTGAGAGGTATGGGTCAGCGGCGCGGAAGCGGCTGCTGTGCAGGTCGGGAAGTGGTGCGGTCAGCAAGCGGTGCGGGTCGGGAAGTGGTGCGGAAGCGGCGGCGGTGCAGGTCAGGCAGTGGTGCGGAAGCGGCGGCGGTAGGCGGCCGGGGTGGTGCTGATCTGCTTGCGGAACGCGCGATGCAGCGTCTCCACCGAGCCCATCCCGACCGCCGACGCGATCTGTTCCAGCTGCTGGTCGGTGGTCTCCAGCAGGCGCCGGGCCGCCTCGACCCGGGCCGCTTCCACGTAGGAGGCGGGGCTGGTGCCCGTCTCCTGGCGGAAGACGCGGGCGAAGTGACGCTCGCTCAGGCACATGCGCTCGGCCAGCGCGGGCGCCGACAGATCGCCGTCGAGGTGCTCCGTGATGAACACGCGCAGCTCGTCGATGTCCCTGCGGGCCGCCACCGGCCGGCTCAGCGGCACGCTGAACTGGCTCTGGCCGCCCTGCCGCCTGAGGTACATCACCAGCTGTCGGGCCACGGCCAGCGCCAACTCCTCGCCGTGGTCCTCGGCGACCAGGGCGAGCGCCAGGTCCATGCAGGTGCTGATGCCCGCCCCGGTCCACACCCGGCCGGAGCGGACGAAGATCGGGTCGGCGTCGACCCTCACCCGCGGGTGCTCGGCGGCGAGTTGCGCCGCGGTCGACCAGTGCGTGGTCGCCCGCCGCCCGTCGAGCAGCCCGGCGGCCGCGAGCAGATGCGCGCCCACGCACACCGAGGCGATGCGCCGCGCGTGCGGAGCGGTGGCCTTCACCCACTCCACGACGGTGTCGTCGACCCGGGCCACCGGACCGTCCGGGCCCAGGTCCACCGCGCCGGGCACCAGCAGCGTGTCCACCGCGGCCCCCACCTCGGCGAACGACAGGTCCGGCACCAGGCGCACCCCGGCCGAGGTGACGACCGGTTCGGCGCCGGGACCCGCCAGCCGGACCGCGTAACCCGCCCGGCCGCCGGTCTCCCGGTTGGCCAGGGCGAAGACCTCGGCCGGGCCGGTGACGTCGAGCAGGTCGACGTCGGGGAAGACCGCGATGACGACACGGTGCGCGGGGGAAGCGGGGGACATGCGTCCATCGTGGCGAGGCCGCCCGATGACCGCAATGACGGCTCTCTGTCACATCCGGTCATCGGCTTGGCCGTGGCTGTCGCCGTCGCTGTCGCCGTCGCCGTCGCCCGTCGTGGCGGCAGAGCTTCGAGGAGGAGCAGGCGTAGCCGAGTGGGCCCATGTCTCCGCGAAGGACCGTCAGCCGGCCGGAGGCGTGGGCGGCGGAGGCGGCGGAAAGGGTGGCGGGGGTGGAATCCGCGGTCCGGGCGGAGCCGCGACGGGCGGTGGCGGCTTCCGAAGGTGCCCGTTTTCCGGGGCCGTCCGAAGGGCGGGAGGAGGAACTCCCGTTGCACCGGGCACGGACCGGGTAGGGGAACTGATCACGCCCCTGCACACCCGCACGAGAGCTGTAAGGACAGGTCCGCTCATGCGCATCGATCTGACAGGACGTACCGCGCTGGTCACCGGCTCCACCCAGGGCATCGGCGCCGCCATCGCCACCGGCCTGGCCCGGGCCGGGGCGCGGGTCGGAGTCAACGGCCGGACGGAGGAACGGGTGGAGAGGACCGTCGCCGACATCCGTCGTGACGCGCCCAGCGCGGAGCCCGTCGCGGTCGTCGCCGACATCACCACCGAGGAGGGCGCGCGCCAGGCGGCCGAGGCGTTGCCCCAGGTGGACATCCTGGTGAACAGCCTCGGCATCTTCGGCAGCGCCGACCCGCTGGAGATCAGCGACGACGAATGGCGCCGCTATTTCGAGGTGAACGTGCTGGCCGCGGTGCGGCTGATCCGCCAGTACCTGCCCGGTATGAGCGAGCGCGGGTGGGGCCGGATCCAGAACATCGCCAGCGACTCGGCGGTGGTCGTCCCGGCCGAGATGATCCACTACGGCATGTCCAAGACGGCGCTGCTGTCCGTCACGCGCGGCTTCGCCAAGCAGGCGGCCGGCACCGGGGTCACGGTCAACTCGGTGATCGCCGGGCCCACCCACACCGGCGGTGTGGAGGAGTTCGTGTACGAGCTGGTCGACCGCGAACTGCCGTGGGACGCGGCGCAGCGCGCGTTCATGCGCGAGTACCGCCCGCAGTCGCTGATCCAGCGTCTGATCGAACCCGAGGAGATCGCCAACATGGTGGTCTACCTCGCCTCCGACCAGGCTTCCGCCACCACCGGTGGTGCGTTGCGGGTGGACGGCGGGTACGTGGACTCCATCCTTCCGTAGGCGGCCCATCTGCGGCCGAAAGCCCGTGAGCGGTGGATCGGGACGGCGGGGCTCCCCGTCCGCCTCGCGCCGTCCGCCTCGCGCCGTCCGCCTCGCGCCGGAACGCGTCGACCCGTACGTCGAAACGCACCCCGGGGCTCCTGGGACGGCTGTGTCCGTGGCATCGGTGAGGCGCGACACTCTTGCAAGCAGGTGCTTGCAATAGTTAGCAGGCGATGGCATCGTCGGGGCATGGCATCACTCAACGTCGGCAATCTTGGCGAGTACCTCCGCGAGCAGCGGCGCACCGCGCAGCTCTCGTTGCGGCAGCTCGCGGAGGCCGCCGGGGTGTCCAATCCGTATCTGAGTCAGATCGAGCGGGGACTGCGCAAGCCCAGTGCCGAGGTGCTCCAGCAGGTCGCCAAGGCGCTGCGGATCTCCGCCGAGACTCTCTACGTGCGGGCCGGGATTCTCGACGAGAAGGAAAGGGACGAGCTGGAGACGCGCGCCGTCATCCTCGCGGATCCCTCGATCAACGAGCGGCAGAAGCAGGTACTGCTCCAGATCTACGACTCCTTCCGCAAGGAGAACGCCGCCGAGAACGCTGCTGAGAGCGCCGCCGAGACCGTCGACGGTGACGACGCCGCTCCCGATGCCGAACGAACCGTGAGCTAGTACGTACACATCCGGGAGGACCACACCCATGGCCATCATCGAAGAACTGCGTACCCCCCTCTACTTCGCCGCCGGCACCGCCGACCTCGCCGTCCAGCAGGCCAAGAAGGTCCCGGGGCTGATCGAGCAGATCGCCGCCGAGGCGCCCGCGCGGATCGACGCCGTGCGCAAGACCGACCCCAAGGCCGTGCAGGACAAGGTGGCCGACCGTGCCAAGGAGGCCCAGGCCACCGTGCAGTCGAAGCTGGCCGAGGTCGTCGGCAGCCTCGACACCGACCTGAAGAAGCTCGGCGAGACCGCCCAGGACCTGGCCCTTCGGGGCGTCGGCGTCGCCGCCGAGTACGCGGTCAAGGCGCGCGAGAAGTACGAGGAGGTCGCCGCGCACGGCGAGGAGGCCGTGAAGGCGTGGCGCGGTGAGATGGCCGAGGAGATCACCGAGATCGCCGTCGTCGTCGAGCCCGAGCCGGAGGCCAAGCCGGCGGCCGAGGCCGAGACCAAGGCGGAGGAGCCGGCGGCCAAGGCCGAGGCGCCCAAGCCCACCCGCAAGACCACCGCCCGCAAGCCGGTCGCCAAGAAGACCGTCGCCGCCGAGAAGTAAGGCGGGGCGGGGCGGGGCACCAATCAGGGTGCCCGGTGCGTTGTACCGGGTACCTTGGCCGCGAGGCGCTCACTTCACCGACTAGGCGGTTAGACATGTTGCGCGACGGATTCGACCTCGGTCTCTCACTGGTGACCGACCTGGTCTTCCTCGGCTTCGCCCTCGTCTCGTTCGTCTTCGCCGCCATGGCACGCGAGGACGCGTATCGCGCGGCCGACAAGCAGACCAAGAAGTTCTGGCTGATCATCCTCAGCATCAACCTCGTCCTGAACCTGGTTCTGGGCATGCTCTTCCTGCAGATCGCAGGCCTCATCGCCGCCATCGTCTTCATGGTCGACGTCCGGCCCGCGATCAAGCAGATCTCCGGCGGAGGTGGAGGCGGTCGGCGCGGCGGCTCCAGCAGCGACGGGCCGTACGGGCCCTACAACGGTGGCCGGTAGGGACGCAGGCCGGTAGGAGCCACGGGCCGGTGGAGACACGGGCCCGGTGGAGCCGCAGGCCGGTGGAGACACGGGCCGGGTGGAGCCGCAGGCTGGTGGAGACACCGGCCCGGTGGAGCCGTAGGCCGGCCCGTGGCGGCACAGGCCGGTAGAGCTGGAGGACGCGCGAGCGGACCCCAGGGCCCGGGGGTCATCCCCGGGCCCTCTCCAGTGCCAGGACCGCGACGTCGTCCGTCAGCTCCCCGCCGTTCAGCGCGCGCACCTCGGTCATCGCCGCCTCCAGGAGCTCCTCGCCCCGCAGGCCCTCCGCCAGCTGCCGGTTGATCATCTCGACCATCCCGTCCTGGCCGAGCCGCGGCGAACCCGGGCCCGCCGAGCGGCCCTCGATCAGGCCGTCCGTGTACATCAGCAGGCTCCACGCCCCGCCCAGCTCCACCTGCCGCCGCGGCCAGCGGGCGCGCGGCAGCAGTCCGAGGGCCGGGCCGCCGTCCTCGTACGGCAGCAGCCGTGCCGCCTTGCCCTGCCG
This sequence comes from Streptomyces sp. NPDC056222, assembly GCF_042264065.1. Lineage (NCBI taxonomy): Bacteria > Bacillati > Actinomycetota > Actinomycetes > Kitasatosporales > Streptomycetaceae > Streptomyces > Streptomyces sp. NPDC056222. Next base: position 28,205 of record NZ_JBHJTL010000015.1, read on the forward strand.
GGCGATCAGCGGGGAGGGGTGTCCGGCCAGGCACAGGCCCGCGCGGCGCCCGTCCGGGGCGATGTCGACCGTGCAGAGCGTCGCGAAGATCTCCTCGCTCTCCCGCTCGTGCTCCAGGACCTGCTGCATCGTCGAGAGCAGCTCGTCCCCGCACAGGCCGGCGAAGGTCAGCGCCCGCCACGCGATACGCAGCTCCACTCCGAGCGCGGCCTCGTCCGGGCCGTGCCCGCAGACGTCGCCGATCATGGCGTGGACCGTGCCGTCGGGGGTCCGGACGGTGTCGTAGAAGTCCCCGCCGAGCAGGGCGCGCGAGCGGCCGGGCCGGTAGCGGGCCGCGAAGCGCAGCTCGGAGCCCTCCAGGAGAGGCGTGGGGAGCAGCCCGCGCTCAAGGCGTGCGTTCTCCTGGGCCCGCAGGCGCGACTCGGTCAGCTTCACCTGCACCGCGTCGGCCCGCTTGCGCTCGACCGCGTACCGGATCGCCCGGCTCAGCAGCCGGCCGTCGAGCTCCTCGCGGAAGAGGTGGTCCTGGGCCCCGACACGTACGGCCTCCGCCGCCAGCGCCGCGTCGGCCGAGGCCGCGAGGGCCAGGACGGCGTGGCGCGGCGCGAGCCGCAGGACGTGCCGCAGGGGCGCCAGGGGGTCGTCACCGGCCGCGCGGGGACCGGGCAGGGCCAGGTCGACCAGGACGCAGTGCACGTCGTCGGTGAGCAGCCGCTCGGCCTCGGTGAGGTTGCGGGCGGTGCGGATACGGACGCGGGTCCCGTCGGCATCGAGCAGTTCGGGTACGGCAAGGGCACCCGCCGGGTCGTCCTCGACGACCAGGAGGGTGAGATCGGTGCCGGTCGCGGCCGTGGCGGCCGGGGCGGCCGCGGCGGCGGTGACAGCGCCTGCCGCAGCAGAGTCGTTTCTCTGGCGCGGTACGGGTACGGGCATCGGTCTTTGAATCCTTCCCTCCCCCCGAGGGCGGCAGGTCGACGAACGACGTCCCGCCTGACCGGGACCATAGCGGTACCCCGGCGGGCAGCGGAATGGCGATCACGCCACGAGGACCGACAAGCCCTTGGCATATGCCGCGCATGGGGAGGTTGTTGCCTTCGAGGCCATGATGAACATCACGCCCGGGGAGGTTGGGACCGCGCCCGTCGAGGGTGCGGAACGTCTCACTCCGGGCGGTCCCGCTTCGGAACACCGCATTACGGGTGGTCTCGCTCCGGAACGTCTCACAACGGGCGGGGGACTTCCTCCGGATCGGCTCACTCCGGGCGGGGGACTTCCTCCGGATCGGCTCACTCCGGGCGGGGGACTTCCTCGGGAACGTCTCGCTCCGGGTGGCGGATCCGCTCGGGAACGTCTCGCTCCGGGCGGCGGATCCCCTCCGGAACAGCTCACTCCGGGCGGACGACTCCCAGGATCTCCATCGAGCCCGCCCCCGCGAGCGTCACGTTCCGCCCCGGCCTCGGCGCGTGCACGATCGCGCCGTTGCCGACGTACATCCCGATGTGGCTCGCGTCCTTGTAGTAGACGATCAGGTCGCCGGGCCGCATGTCCTTGATGTCCACGCGCGGCAGCAACCGCCACTGCTCCTGCGAGGTGCGCGGGATGGACCGGCCGGCCACCACCCAGGCCCTCTGGGTCAGCCCCGAGCAGTCGAACGACCCCGGGCCCTCCGCACCCCAGACGTACGGCTTGCCGATCTGCGCCGTCGCGTACTCCACCGCCTGCTTGCCCTGCGGAGTCGCCTTGGCGCTCAGGCCCTTGAGGACGCCGGTGCTCAACCAGGCGGTCTGCGCCTTGTACTGCTCCTGCTCCTCGAGCCGCAGCAGCCGCGCCCGCTCCTCGGCCGCCAGCTCGGACTCCAGCTTCTTGGCCGCGGCGATCTTCTCGTCGATGTCCTTCTTCGCCTCGGCCTGCTTGACGCGGTTGGCCTCGAGCTTGGTCCAGTTGATGCCCGCCTCCTTGGCGTAGACGTCCAACTGGGCCTGTGTCCTGGTCATTTCGGCGAGCAGGTCCTTGGTGGCCTTCTGTCCCTGCTGGAGCCGGCCCGCGTTGTCGAGGAAGAGCTGCGGATCGTCGGTGAGGACGAACTGGGCGCCCTCAGGCAGCCCGCCGTTGCGGTACTGGGCGCGGGCCGCCGCGCCCGCCTGCGCCTTGAGCGCGTCGATCTTCTCGCGGCCGGCCACGATCATCTTGGCCAGTTCCACGATCTCGGCGGACTGCTCCTTGGCCTTCTCCTCGGCGAGGTTGTACGCGTCGGTGGCGGCGGCGGCCTGCCGGTACAGGCCGTCGATCTCCTTGCGTACCTCTTCGAGGGTCTTCTTCGGCGGCGCGGGTGGCAGCGGCGCCGAGGGTGCCGCGGGCGGTCGCGGGGCGGCGGAGGCCTGAAGGGTCAGCGCGGGTGAGGCCAGCACCGTCAGGGCGCAGACCACGGTGATCGCGGCGGTGGCGCAGCGGCGTCGGTTCACAAGCTCCCCCTCGGACGGCCCTGATGAGTCCCGGATCTGATTTACCGTCAGTAACTTCGCAGTGACCTTGGCGATGGTGCCATGCGAAACGTGAAAGCAACAGGGGATACCGGTCCCTGTCGGGTCACTGTCCCCCACAGGGGACGAGTGATGTGGGAGTTGCGTTCCCGACGTTCCGTGAATTCACCGGCAGTTGGTGTGCGGGTGGTCCGGGGGGGGCGGGGGCGGTCCCTGGGGTGGTGCGCGGGGACGGTCCTCGGCACGCGCCGGGCGGTCCGGGGCTGTGATGCGCGGGCCGTCCCGGGCCGCGATGGGCGGGTGGTCCCGGGGTGCAGTGCGAAGGCGGTCCCTCAGCGAGGCGCCAGCGCCTCCCAGCGCACGGTCGCCTCGCCCTGCCGCCAGCGCCGATGTCCGTCCGTCAGCGGCCAGTCCGCCGCCAGATCGCGTACGGCCCGGATCCAGCGCTGCCGCGCGCCGAGCGAGGCGTACGGAGCGGCCGCAGCCCATGCCCGGTCGAAGTCCTGGAGGAAAGCGTGGACCGGCTCGCCCGGCACATTGCGGTGGATGAGCGCTTTCGGCAGCCGCTCCGCGAGGTCGGAGGGCCGCTCCAGCGAGCCGAGCCGGGTCGCGAAGGTCACCGTCAGCGGCCCGCTCCGGTCGAGCGCCACCCACACATGGCGCCGCCCGATCTCGTCGCAGGTCCCCTCCACCAGCAGCCCCCCGGGGGCGAGCCGGGCGCACAGCCGTGCCCACACCGCGGCGACCTCGCCCTCGTCGTACTGGCGCAGCACGTTCGCGGCCCGGATCAGCGCGACGTCGCCCGGCACCGGGACCTCGAAGCCGCCGTGCACGAAGGTGAGGCCCTCGCGCTCGTACGGCTCGGCGGCGGCGACCCTGGCCGGCTCGATCTCGATCCCGACGACCTCGGTGCGCGGGTCGGCGGTGCGCAGGCGGGTGAGCAGCTCGACGGCGGTCCAGGGGGCGGCCCCGTAGCCCAGGTCGACGGCGACGGGCGGCTCGGCGGACCGGCGCAGGGCGGGTCCGTGGACGGCGGCGATCCAGCGGTCCATGCGGCGCAGCCGGTTGGGGTTGGTGGTCCCGCGGGTCGCCGTACCGACGGGACGGGTCGGGGCGGGCGAAGCGACATGGGGGTGTCCCCAGGCGGAGCTCTGGGGGCGGGTCGTGCGCGGGGGCATGGAACGAGCGTAAGCGGTGCGCCACGCCGTGCCGTCACGGCAATGAATTGGCAAAACGGAAATGGATGGTGCCATTCCGGTGTTGTGCCGCTTGGAGGGCGCTGTGCGCCGTCCGTTTCGCCGTGCCCGCAGTGCCTCGCAGTGCCCGTAGTACCTCGCAGTCCCCGTAGTCCCCGCAGTCCCCGTAGTACCCCGCAGTCCCGCAATCCCCCGCAGTGCCCGCTACGCCCCCACTCAGCGGAAGGACCGTCGACGTGAGCCAGTACGTGTCCCGGCTCGCCGGCTCCCTGGCGACGCCGCCCCGGCTCCGGCTCCCCGGACGCCCCCGGACCCCGCGCCGGGTGGCCATGCTCAGCGTCCACACCTCGCCCCTCCACCAGCCGGGCACCGGCGACGCCGGCGGCATGAACGTCTACATCGTGGAGCTGGCCAAGCGGCTGGCTGCGATCAACATCGAGGTCGAGATCTTCACCCGGGCCACGACCGGCGGTCTCGCCCCGGTCGTCGAGCTCGCGCCGGGCGTCCTGGTCCGGCACGTGGACGCCGGTCCGTACGAGGGGCTGGCCAAGGAGGAGCTGCCGGCCCAGCTCTGCGCCTTCACGCACGGTGTGATGCAGGCGTGGGCGGGGCATCGACCCGGCCATTACGACCTGGTCCACTCCCACTACTGGCTCTCCGGCCACGTCGGTTGGCTCGCCGCCGAGCGGTGGGGCGTCCCGCTCGTGCACGCGATGCACACCATGGCCAAGGTCAAGAACGCGGCGCTCGCTGCGGGCGACACCCCCGAGCCCGCGGCCCGGGTGATCGGCGAGACCCAGATCGTCCGCGCCGCCGACCGGCTGATCGCCAACACCGCCGAGGAGGCCGACGAGCTCGTCCGCTTCTACGAGGCGGAGCCGGGGAAGGTCGCGGTCGTCCACCCGGGGGTCAACCTCGACCACTTCCGCCCGGCCGACGGCCGGGCGGCCGCGCGGGCCCGCCTCGGGCTGCCCGCCGACGCCTTCATCCCCGTCTTCGCGGGCCGTATCCAGCCGCTGAAGGCGCCCGACATCCTGCTGCGGGCCGCGGCCCGGCTCCTGGAGGAGGACCCGTCGCTGCGTTCGCGGATGCTCGTGCCGGTTGTCGGCGGGCCGAGCGGCAGCGGTCTCGCCAAGCCGGAGGGGCTGCAGAAGCTCGCCGCGCGTCTGGGCATCGCGGACGTCGTCCGCTTCCACCCGCCGGTCGGCCAGGACCGCCTCGCGGACTGGTTCCGGGCGGCGTCGGTGCTGGTCATGCCCTCGTACAGCGAGTCCTTCGGGCTCGTCGCCATAGAGGCGCAGGCGGCCGGCACTCCGGTCGTCGCGGCCGCGGTCGGCGGGCTTCCGGTGGCGGTACGGGACGGCGTCACCGGCTTCCTCGTCCCGGGTCACGACCCGGCCGACTACGCCCGGGCGCTCGGGCGGTTCGTGGCCGATCCGGCACTGTCCGCCCGGATGGGCGCGGCGGCGGCCCGGCACGCGGAGTCCTTCGGCTGGGACACGGCGGCCTCCGGCACGGCGGACGTGTACACGGCGGCGATGCACGATCATCGCCGTCGCGTACGCTCGCACCATGGCTGAGGACGTGCGGCGGGTCATCGAGGACACCTTCAAGGACGCCGAACTGGAGTGGGAGTCACCCGAGCCGGGCTCGTACGTGGTGAAGCTCCCCGGCACGCGCAAGTTGTTCACGACGCTCTCGCTGCGTGTCGGCCGCCACTCCCTCTCGCTGAACGCCTTCGTCATCCGTCACCCCGACGAGAACGAGGCGGGCGTCCACCGCTGGCTCCTGGAGCGCAATCTCAAGCTGTACGGCGTGAGTTACGCGGTCGACGGCCTCGGCGACATCTACCTGGCCGGCAAGCTCCCGCTCGCCGCCGTCACGCCGGAGGAGCTGGACCGGCTCCTCGGCTCCGTCCTCGAAGCGGCGGACGGCTCCTTCAACACCCTTCTGGAGCTGGGCTTCGCGAGCGCGATCCGGCGCGAGTACGAGTGGCGGGTCTCGCGCGGCGAGTCGACCCGCAACCTCGACGCGTTCACGAATCTAACCCAGAAGCCCTCGAACTGACGGCTGTTCCGCCGGTGCGCCCCTAGGTACACGCCCGTAGGCGCACGACCCCTTCCGCACCCTGCCCTGGCCGTGCCATGCTCGCCGCCGTCGCACATCTGAATGTCGTTCACATCCATGAAAGGCGGGCTCATGGGAATCAGCAGAAGGCAGTTCGTGGGCGGTGCGGTGGCGGTGGGAGTGGCCGCCACGACCGGCTTCCGGCCGGCGGGAACCTCCCCCCTCTGGGAGGAGTACGCGCGCTCCCCGTACACCCACCCCCAGATCCCCTACGTCGGCCGCGCCGGCGCCCGCCGCGGTGCCACCCGGCCGCCGGTCGTCGCCGACGTCCTCTCCTACGGCGCCACCCCCGACGGCTCCACCGATTCCGCGGCCGCCATCAACCGGGCCCTTGCCGAGGCGGGGGAGCGCGGCGGTGGCACGGTGCTCGTCCCGCCCGGTACGTACCGCATCGACGACTTCATCCGCGTGGCCCACAGCGGTGTGGTGCTGCGCGGCGCCGGATCCGCCCGTACGAAACTCCTCGCGACGAAGCACCTCACCGAACTCGTCGGTCCCTACGGCTCGCGCTACGGCGGCGACAAGTCCTCCTGGTCCTGGGCCGGCGGCCTCATCTGGCTCGCCCCGCACGCCCGGCACGCCTCCCTGGTCGCCGCGATCCGCGCCCGGGCCTGGCCCTTCGAGGGCTGGACCGGCAACGGGCGCGACGAGTGGCGGACCCTGACCACCGTCCGCCCCGCCCGGCGCGGCGACTGGTCCGTGACCGTCGACGATCCGTCAGCCCTCCGGCGGGGACAGCTGGTTCTGCTCCGCCTCGCCGACGACGCCGGCCACACGCTCCTGGAGCACATGGCGGGCGGGGGCGCGGGCCCTGAGGCGTACCACTGGGACGACAAGACCAAGCTGACCTCGTACGTGCCGTACGAGTGGCCGGTCCGGGTGACGTCCGTACAGGGCCGGAAGGTGACGCTGGAACGCCCCCTCCCGCTCGACGTCCGCCCGGAGTGGGACCCGCGGCTGACGACCCTCGCCGAGCCGCTCACCGACGCGGGCGTCGAGGGGCTGACCCTGGAAGCGGTCGAGACCCCGCAGTCCCCGCACCTCCTCGACAAGGGCTACAACGGCGTCACCTTCCAGTGCGCGTACGACTGCTGGGCCGAGGACGTCGTCGTACGCCATGTCGACAACGGCTTCGGACTGGTCGCCGCCTCCGCCTGCACCCTGCGGCGCACCCGGGTCGAGGGGCGGGGCTCCCACCACCCGTACTTCTGCCGGGAAGGGGCGCACGACAACCTGGTCGAGGACTTCCGTATCGCGGCCCGTACGGTCCCCGCCCCGGCGGGCACCCAGCTCCACGGCATCAACGTGGAGGGGCTGTCCAGCTACAACGTCTGGTCGCGCGGGGTGATGGAGATGGGCACCTTCGACACCCACCGGGGGATGCCGTTCGCCAACGTACGGACGGAGATCACGGTCGAGAACAACGGCCGGCACGGCGGGGACGCCTCGGCCGGGCCGCTGTACGGCGCCCGCTTCACCCACTGGAACGTGACCGTGACGAACGGCCGGGCGGGCCTCGTCAAGATCGACACGATCGCCCCGTACAGCGCGACGGTCGGTATCAGCGAAGTGCGCGAGTTCGACCAGATCGACGTACCGGACTTCGCGGGCGAGCTCCACGGGCGCGTGGAGGCGTACGGGGCTCCGGGGGTGGTCCGCCCCCGGAACCTGTACGAGGCGCAGCGGATGCTCAGGCGTTGAGGGCGCCGCTGTCGGTCTTCTCCGCGAGGGCGAGGGACTCGGACCCGTCGGCCTTGTTGAGGGCGGCGGGCGCGTCGGTCTTGGTGAGGGCGAGGGGCGCGTCGGTCCTCGTCGGCGGCTCGGCCTTCACCGGGGCGGGTGCGGGCTCCTCGTCCAGGGCCTTGCGGAGCCGCGTGGCGTAGCCGATGGCGGCGATGCAGCCGATCACGCCGCAGGCCACCCACAGGGTGTCGGTGCCCGGGCCGTCCACGACCCAGCCCGCGAGGATCGGGGCGAGGAAGCCGGACAGGGCCCAGGACATGCCCATGACGCCCTGGTAGCGGCCCCGCGCGTGCTCGGGGGCGAGCTTGGCGGTGGCGGCGGCGTTGGTGGGGACGTGGACCATCTCGCCGATGGTCCACACGACCACGGTGGCGGCGAACACCAGCGGGGTGCCGGCCAGCGCGGTCGCCCCAGTGCCGAGCGCGAAGAGCAGCGAGGAGACGGTGAGCAGCATCGCCGGCGAGCGCTTGTCGGTGACCTTGTTGACCAGCAGCTGGAAGCCGACGATCACGACGCCGTTGGTGGCGATGACCAGGCCGTACGCGCCGGGGTTCAGGCCGGCTTCCGCCACCGTGAGGGGCAGCCCGACCCAGGGGGCGGTGAAGACGAGGCAGACGAGGAGGTTGAGGAGGACGAGGGTCCGGAAGGGTGCGTCGCGGAGGACGTCGAGGACACTGACGCGGTCCTTCTCCACGACCTCGCCGGCGGGGTCGCGGCGGGCTTCGGGGCGGGTCTCGGGCAGCCGCAGGAAGACGATCAGGGCGCAGAGGATGGTGGCCACGGCCTCGACGAGGAAGAGAGTGCGGTAGCCGAGGAAGATCGCGGCGCCACCGCCGAAGGCGGCGACGGCGAAGCCGAGGTTGAGGGCCCAGTAGTTGAGGGCGAAGGCTCGGCGGCGGTCGTGCTCGGGGACCATGTCGGCGATGGTGGCCTGGATGGAGGGGCGCACGGCCTGCATCGAGACGCCCATCAGCAGCACGACGGCGGCGACGCCCCAGGCGGTGGTGACCAGGGAGAGGGCGGCGGCGCAGGAGGCCGTCACCAGGTGCATGGTGACCATGGTCGGACGCCGGCCCCACTTGTCGGCGAGCGTCCCGCCGAGCGGGGAACCGGCGACACCGCCGAGACCGTGGAGGGCGATGACGAGGCCGGCGAACCAGGCCGAGTGCCCCAGCTCCTGGGTCAGGTACAGCGACAGGAAGGTGAGGACGAAGGCGCCGGTGCGGTTGACCAGTGTGGAGAGCCAGAGCCACCAGAAGCCGCCGGGAAGACCGGAGACGGTCGCGCGAGCTGATCGTCTGAGCGAGTCGATGGACATGTGTGGCCGGCCCCCGTGTGTGTAAGTCCCTCTAGCGGCCCTCGTAACTTACGCATCTCATGTGCCGGACGCCAGCGAATTGACGGTGCACGTCAATCGTCAGGCGTCGATTAGGCTCGGGCGCATGGCCGACGCACCGTACAAGCTGATCCTCCTCCGCCACGGCGAGAGCGAGTGGAACGCGAAGAATCTGTTCACCGGCTGGGTGGACGTCAACCTCACCGAGAAGGGCGAGAAGGAGGCGGTCCGCGGCGGTGAGCTGCTGAAGGACGCCGGCCTGCTGCCCGACGTACTGCACACCTCCCTCCAGAAGCGCGCGATCCGCACGGCCCAGCTGGCGCTGGAGTCCGCCGACCGCCACTGGATCCCGGTCCACCGCTCCTGGCGTCTGAACGAGCGCCACTACGGTGCGCTCCAGGGCAAGGACAAGGCGCAGACGCTCGCGGAGTTCGGCGAGGAGCAGTTCATGCTCTGGCGCCGCTCGTACGACACCCCGCCGCCGCCGCTCGAGGACGGCACGGAGTTCTCGCAGTCCGACGACCCGCGCTACGCGACGATCCCCCCGGAGCTGCGCCCGCAGACGGAGTGCCTGAAGGACGTCGTCGACCGGATGCTGCCGTACTGGTACGACGGCATCGTCCCGGACCTCCTGGACGGCAAGACGGTCCTCATCGCGGCCCACGGCAACAGCCTGCGCGCGCTGGTCAAGCACCTGGACGGCATCTCGGACGAGGCCATCGCGGGCCTGAACATCCCGACGGGCATCCCGCTGGCGTACGAGCTCGACGAGAACTTCAAGCCCCTGAAGCCGGGCGGCACGTACCTGGACCCGGACGCGGCGGCGGCGGCGATCGAGGCCGTGAAGAACCAGGGCAAGAAGAAGTAGCTCCGACGAACGTAAAGCCCCCTATCCGCTGGTTCTCAGCGGGCAGGGGGCTTGTCGTTGCCCCGGGGCCGAGCGTGGGGCGCTGTCGGGTACGGCCGTTGCCTCACGTGCCGCCCGCGCACCGGTGTCCCGGAGTGAGCCGCACCGGTGTCCCGGAGTGAGCGCTCGACCGACACCTCGGCGTCGGCGTGCGCCCCGACGCATCCACGGGAAGCCGCGGTGCACCCGTTCGCAAGCGCGCGCGCCTTCCGTTCGGGGAGGGCGCATGGCGACGCTGGGCTCGTCCGCACGTTCGTCGAGACCAGGGGTGGGAATCGTGGCGCGTACGCAGTCCAAGTGTGGAGCGACAACGCAGAAGGGCACCCGATGCCGGCGACTCGCCATGATCGGCGCGTCGAGGTGTGATCGGCATCGGGGCGACTGGTCCTCCTACACCGTCCAGAGGCGCAAGGAATCCGAGCGCGACAGGAAGGCGGGCAAGCGCCGCAGCTGACGTGCCTCAGGTGCCGCCCCTGCCTGCCGTCTCGCGGCAGGTGGGGGCAGTGGCCATCCGGCGGGCCTCGTCGGGGGTGAGGTCGGTGCGCGAGCGCAGCGCGGTCAGCACGAGGTCGGCCTTTTCCGTGGCGACGTGGTCGCCGAGCCAGGTGAGGGCCTGGGAGACGGCCAGCCGGGCATCCGCCGGGGTGAGGTCGGCGCGGGAGAGCAGAGGGGCGATGACGTACCGGGCCCGTGCGGTCGGGGCATGGCTGCCGAGCCAGGCGAAGGAGACCGAGACCGTCCTCGTCGCGTCGGCGGCGGTGAGATCGGTGCGGGAGAGAAGCGGCCTGAGGAGCAGCGGCGCGCCAGGGGTGGTGGCGTGGTCGTCCAGCCAGGTGAGCGCCATCGAGAGCGCTCGCCCGGCCAGGTCGGACGGAACGTCGGTGCGGGTGAGAAACGGGCTGAGGACGAACCGGGCCCGCGCCGTCGAGGCGTAGTGATCGAGCCAGGTGAAGCCGGCGGCGAAAGCACGCCGGGCCTCCACCGTCGTGAGGTCGGTGCGGTTGAGCAAGGGGCTGAGGACGTGCCCTGCGCCGGAAGCGGTGGCGTGGTGGTCCAGCCACGCGAGGGCGTTGGAAGACGCCAGCCGGGCGTCGCCGGATGTGAGGTCGGTACGGGCGAGCAGCGGGTCGAGGACGTGCCCCGCGTGGGGAATGGTGGCGTGGTGGTCGAGCCAGACGAGGGCGGGGGAGAACGCCTGCCGGGCGTCGCCGGGTGTGAGGTCGGTACGGGCGAGCAGCGCCTTGAGGGCGAACCGGGCTTCCGCGGTGGACGCATGTCCGTCGAGCCAGGCCAGGGCCGCGGAGATCGAACGTCGCGCGTAGTCCGGGTCGAGACCGCCACGGGTCAGCAGTCGGCCGAGAAGGTATCCGGCGTCGAGGGTCGTGACGTGGTGGTCGAGCCAGGCAAGGGCGTGGCCGGCTGAGCAGTGTGCTGCCTCGGGGGTGAGGCCGGTACGCGCCAGCAGCGGTTTGAGGACGAATTGGGCTTCCGCCGTGGTGGCGTGGTGGTCGAGCCAGGCGAGGGCCGCCGAGATCGAGCGTTGCGCGTCGTCCGGGTCGAGGCCGGCAGGGGCCAGCAGCGGTTTGAGGACGTACTGGGCCTCTGCCGTGGTGGCGTGGTGGTCGAGCCAGGCGAGGGCCGCCGAGATCGAGCGTTGCGCCTCGCCGAGGGCGAGACCGCCACGGGTCAGCAACCGGCCGAGAAGGTATCCGGCGTCGACGGTGGTGGCCGCGTGCAGCTCGAGCCACGCGAGCGCCGTCGCGATCGCGCGCCGTGAGTCCTCCGGGCCGAGGCCGCCTCTGGCCAGCAGCGGGGTGAGGACGAATCGTGCTTCCGCCGTGGCCGCGTGGTGGTCGAACCAGGCGAAGGAGGCAGCGACGCCCCGCCGAAGGTGGTCGTCGGTGAGATCGCCACGGGAGAGCAGTGAATTCAGGACGAACTGGGCCTTCGGGGTGGTGTCGTGGTGGTCGAGCCAGGCGAGGGCCGCGGCGGCCGACCGCCGGGCGTCCCCGACGTCGAGGTCGGTGCGGTTGAGCAGCGGGGCGAGGAGGTATCCGGCGTTGGGGTTGCCGGCCTGGCCATCGAGCCAGCCGAGCTGCACGGAGGCGCACTGCCGAGCCTCGTCGGTGCTGAAGCCGTTGCGTGTCCCCAGGGCTTCGAGGACGGAGCGTGCTTCCACGGTGGTGGCGTGGTCACCGAGCCAGTCCAGTGCGGCGGGCAGCACCCGCAGAGCGTCACCGGGCGGGAGGTCGGGGCGCGCGAGCAGCCGACCGAAGACGTATCCCGCGTCGGCGGTGGGCGCGTGGTGGCCGAGCCAGGCGAAGGCGTCGGAGAGCGACTGCCGAACCTGATCAGGCATCAGGTCGGTCCGGGAGAGCAGGCCGTTGAGGACGTACCCCGCACCGGGCGTGGTCGCGTGCCGGCAGAGCCAGGCGAACGTGACGTGGAGCGCGCTCCGGGCGTCGGCGGCCGGCAGATCCGTACGGAGGAGCAGGGGCTTGAGAACGAATCCGGCGTCACCGGTGGCGTGGTGGTCGAGCCAGGCGAACGTGGCGCGGAGCGCCTGCCTGAGTTCCTCGGCACCCAGGTCGGTGCGGTTGAGCAGCGGGGCGACGATGTATCCGGCGTTGGGGTTGGTGACGTGGTGGTCGAGCCAGGAGAGGGCCGCGGCCACCACTCGCCGGGCGTCGCCCTGCGCGAGGTCGGCCAGGAAGAGCAGGCGGCGGAGGATGAACGAGGCCTTCTCGTGGTCGGCGTGGTGGTCGAGCCAGGCGAGGGCGGCCCGACGCGAGCGCTGGACGTCGTCGCCCGTCAGCTCGGCATGCTGAACCAGTCGGCCGAGGACGAACTCGGCGTCCACGGTGGTGGCGTGGCGGTCGAGCCAGCGTAGGGCGGCGGCGATCGCCCGTCGGGTGTCCTGGGGGCCGAGGTCGTCGGCGTGGGCGAACAGCGGATCCAGGGCGAAGCGGGCCTCCAATGTGGACCCGTGAAGGTCGAGCCAGGCGAGGCTGGCATTCCGTACCCACTGGATCTCGTCCGCCGTCAGTTCGGTGTGCGCGAGGAGAGGACCGAGGACGAACTGGGCCTTGTCGCTGGTGGCGTAGTGGTCGAGCCAGGTGAGCGCGGTACGCAGGACCCGCCGAACGACGGCGGGGCTCAGATCGGTGCGCGAGACGAGCGGCCTGAGGATGTGCCCGCAGCCGACGGCGGCGGTGTGGTGGTCGAGCCAGGCGAGGGCGGGGGTCGAAATCCGCTCGGCGTCCTCCGGGCTCAGATCGGGGCGGGCGAGGAGGGTGCTGAGGACGAATCCGGCGCCGTGGGCGGCGGAATGGCGGTCGAGCCAGATGCGTGCCGCTGAGATGACCCGCCGCGCGTCGTACGGGTTCAGGTCGGGACGGGCGAGCAGCGGCCTGAGGACGTACCCGGCACCGGGGCTGACCGTGTGGCGGTTGAGCCAGGCGAGCGTCGTGGTGATGGCCTGCTGGACGGCCTCGGCCGGCACGTCCGTACGCGAGAGCAGCGGACCCGCGACGTAGTTGGCCTCCTTCGTCCTCCCGTGGACCTCGAGCCACGCGAGGGCGGCGGGTACGAGGAGTAGCGCGCCGTCGCTGGGGAGGTGGCGCAGGCCCCGGTGCAGGAGATGGCGGGCGTCGAAACCGACACCGAACTCCGTGAGCCACGGGCTCACGACCTCGTCCCAGCACCGCACGGCCGAGGCGGACCAGGGCGGCCCCGAACAGATGGCGCCGAGCGCGTAGCTGCCCACGTCGGATTCGTGGCGCATGAGGCCGCCTATGGTGGCGGCCTGCCGGGTGAACCAGTCGTGGAGCACGGAGGTGATCGCCTCCGCTCGGTCGGCGAGCGCGAGGTCGTTGACGAGGCGGCCGAGGTTGAGGGCAAAGCGGCCGACGGTGCGCGCGCCGGTAAGACTGCCGGCGAGCATGGCGTGCGTCCTGGCGACATCGGGCGTGGCGACCGGATCGGGCAGCATGACCGATTCCATGAGCTGGTCGGCGACGATGTCGTGGGCGACCGACAGCACCCCGTCCCTGGTCTCCAGCCAGCCCAGTGACACCAGGGTCGCCACGACGTCCTCCGCCTCCGGCACCTCACCGGTCGCCCCGGCCAGCGCTGCGTGGGTGGCCGCCACGACCTCGGACCGGTCCTGCGGGCAGGCCGCCGCGGCGGCTCCGGCGGCCACCAGCCCGTGCGAAGCCCGGCCGCGGGTGAGGCTGTCCTCGCGGCCGGGAACGGTGAGACCGTCCTCGCTGAGACGCCTGAGCAGCCACGCGGGCAGCTCGCCGCCGGATCGCAGTCCGGCGTCCTTGGGCATGGAAAGGCCCGCCTTGACCCGACGCTCGATCTCCCGGGCGACCAGCAGCGCGACGATGGGGCGGTGGCCGCTGACCGCGAGCATGTGGTCCATGCCCCGTTGACGGATCGCGGTGGGGGCCAGGGCCTCCAGTGCGTTACGGGTGATCAGCTGCTGGAACTCGTCGTCCTGCCGCAGCTTCACCTCGTCGAAGAGCTCGTACACCAGCGCCCGTTCGGCCTTCAGCAGCCACCCGGGGCGCGCGGACGCGAGCACGAACAGGGACACGCCCTGACGGCGCGCCTCGGGAAGGAGCAGATGCCGCAGTTCCTGGAGGTCGACGTTCGTCTCGTTGAGGTCGATCACCACCAGGACGTAACCGGTCTCCGTGAACGCCTGCTTCGCGATCTGCTCGACGACCGACTCGTCGCGGGTACGGGAGAGATCTCCTCGGGCCTGGGGCAGGACGTGCAGCACCCGCCACCCTTCCGCCAGGGCGAGCCGTCCCACTTCCAGGCCCGTGCGGGTCTTTCCCGTACCCGCCGTGCCCACGAGCAGCACGCCACGGTCCCCGGACATCACGAGCTTGGTGAGCAACTGCTCCGGGTCCGCCTCGTGTTCGCTGCCGGGCGATACGAAGGGCAGGCGCTCGGGGGTGAAATTCCTCTCGAAGTCGCCGAAACCCTCGATGAGTTCCTGCTGGGAGACCACCGTCCGCAGCCGGGGGCCCGAGTCGCGGCCGGGCGGATCCAGCTCGACCGCCTGGGGCCGCACTCGGTGGTCGCCCAGCAGTTTGGCGAATACCGGATCATCCAAGGCCTTGGCCACGGGTTCGGCCTCCGCGCTGCCCGTTCCGGCGGCGGGCAGCCGGTGGGCCTGCACCCCGACGAGGAAGCGGCCGTGCGCGAACAGAGCCGTTCCCGAGATGCCGTGCCACGGATCCTTGCCGTTGGGCCCCCGTTCTGCCGGAGGGGTGGTCTCGATGGAAAGATCGAGCAGCCCCGACTTCATGTTGGAGCCGAGCTGGATGAACCCGTGGATCTCCCGGCTCTCCCGCCGGTCCAGCCCCTGGAACCGCTCCGAGGCCGCCCGTTGCGCGAATGCCGGGTAGCCGATTCCCTCGAACGGCACCCTGCCGACCCCGTCCGGCAGGCTGCCGAGGACGACCCCCGGCACCGTATCCAGCTCCGATGCCGGAGCGTCGAGACATAGCAGCGCCATGTCGTCGTGCCCGCTCGCCTGCCACACGACCGTGGCGGGAAACGCCTCCGTGCGGCGGCCGAGCATCACCGTGCATGCGTGTTCCCCGGAGGTGAACAGATGATTCACCGTCAGGATCAGCCTGGTACTGATCCGGTAACCCGATCCGAATTCGCGCCCGTTCGCATGCCTGACGATGATCTGGGCGACCCGGTTCTTGTCCATCGCGCTTGTCCAGCGGCCGGTCCGATCGCTGCTAGGAGAAGAGGTCCGACACGTCATCGCCGGTGAGCACCGGCGCGCCGGTGTCCGTCTCGGCGGCCAGGCTGATCTTCACCGTATGGGTCTCCGCCGACTTGGCCGCGCCCTTGGCACCGAGCGAGACCACCCAGAAGCGCATGCCGGCGTTGGCCTCGGCCGACTTCTCGACCGCGACCTGAAGCTCCAGGTCGATGGAGTCGATGCGGAACCGCACGTCCTTGCCGGCCGCGTCGAGGCGCGCACGGCTGATCTCCGAGCGGAGCGACGTGAGCAGGTCGGCGAGTTGGATTTCCATGGAGTCCCCCGATGACATGGTGTAACCGGCTGCGGTGGCGCAGGTGTTGAGGGGGTGAAGTGTCTCAGATGAGCATGCTCCTGGAAGGGGATCCGGGGCATATGCGATCACGCACGGACGAGATCCGGCCATCAAGGTCGCGCGCCATCGACGGACAGCGTTCCGGCGGCCGGCAGGGCGGCCGGTCGGCGGCGTCGCCGGGGCGGTGGTCGGAGCTCGGGAGCTCGGCAGAAATGCGCGGGCGGGACTCACGGTCGGTCGGTAGCCTCCGGGCCATGCCTTCATCGCTCCACCTCGAGAAGATCACCCCCGAGAACATCGACGCCGCTCTCTTGCTGCGCGTCCATCCGCATCAGGAGAAGAACGTCGCGCCGGTCGCGACCTCGCTGGCGGAGGCGTACGCCTTCGGTGAGCCCGCCTGGCCGCGGCTGATCTTCGACGGGGACGAGCTCGTCGGATTTCTGATGGCCTTCCTCGACATCCAGTGGGCACCCAAGAAGGACCCCGACGACTACCGCAGCGGACTCTGGCGGCTCAACATTTCCGCCGACCACCAGGGCAAGGGGTACGGCCGCTTCGCCGTCGAGGCCGTCCGCGAGGAGATACGGCGGCGCGGCGGCAGCCTGATGTACGTGTCGTGGGAGCCGGGCGAGGACGGGCCCGGGGACTTCTACCTCAAGCAGGGCTTCCGTACGACCGGCGAGACCTCCGGGGGCCAGACCGTGGGCGTCCTCGACGTCTGACGCCCGGGCCCGTACGACGAAGTCCCGCCCGGAGAACCGGGCGGGACCGTCCCGTCGTACGCGTGCCCTAGCCGGAGCAGCCTCCGCACTGGCACGGCCCACCGGACTGGCAGCCGCAGCCGCAGCCCGAGCCGCACCCGCAGGCGCCGAGGACGGGCAGGAAGACCGCGTCGCGCGGCGTCTCCTGCTGGGGGTCGGTGGTGGCGGATTCAGGCATGGCGTCCCTCCTCGAAGGCGTACGTCGCCTCCCCTCATTCCATGCCCACGTCACCGGGCGCATCAACGGCGCACAGAAGTGCGAGCCCCACCCAGCGCGGACCACGCGCCCCGCCCGCCCACACATCGCACCCCCAGCGGCCCAGGGTCGAGCCGCGAGCAGCGCCGAGCGGTGCTCGCCTACAGCGGCGAGCCGTGCCCGCCGTCAGCAGCGCCCGCCCCCAGCGGCCCGCCGAAGCCGTGCCTCCGCCGCCCCACCCGCCGAGCGGTCCCCACCGTCAGCAGCGGGCCGTGCCTGCCGTTGAGCAGCGCCCGCCCCCAGCGGCCCTCCGCAACCGCGCCCCCGCCGGCCCGCCAAGCCGCGAGCAGCGCCGAGCAGCGCTCTCGCCGATCGGGGCCCCCGTCCGCCGAGCCGCGAGCCGCCCCTCCAAGCCGCGGACGCCGCCGAACCTGCGTCCCAGCGGCGCAGCCGCCGAGCTGCGGACGCCGCCGAAGCAGAGCCCCCGTCCGCCCGTCCGCCGGGCCGCGGCCGCCGCCGAATCAGGGCCCCGTCCGCCGAGCCGCGAGCAGCGCCCAGCCCCGGCCGTCGGCCGAGCAGGGCCCCCCGCCGCTCGCGGCGAACACGCCCCGCCGCCCCCGCAGCGAACCCTGCCGCCCGCCCAAGGGCTACGCGCCCTCGACCGGGGCGTCCGACTGCTGGAGTTCGTCCGCGTGCTCGCCCGTCACCAGGTACACCACGCGCTTCGCCACCGACACCGCGTGGTCCGCGAACCGCTCGTAGTAGCGGCCCAGCAGCGTCACGTCGACCGCCGTCTCGATGCCGTGCTTCCAGCGGTCGTCCATCAGGTGCTGGAACAGCGTCCGGTGCAGCAGGTCCATCTCGTCGTCGTCCTGCTCCAGCTGGAGCGCCAGGTCGACGTCCTTCGTGATGATGACCTCCGCCGCCTTCGCCATCAGGCGCTGCGCCAGCTGACCCATCTCCAGGATCGTCGCGTGCAGGTCACGCGGCACCGCCGTGGCGGGGAAGCGCAGCCGCGCCAGCTTCGCCACGTGCTGCGCCAGGTCGCCCGACCGCTCCAGGTCCGCGCTCATCCGCAGCGAGGTCACCACGATCCGCAGGTCCGTCGCCACCGGCTGCTGCCGCGCGAGCAGCGCTATCGCCCGGGCCTCCAGGTCGTGCTGAAGGTCGTCGACCTTCTGGTCCGCCGCGATCACGCTCTCCGCGAGCTTCAGATCCGCGTCGAGCATCGCCGTCGTGGCGCGCCCGATCGCCGACCCGACAAGGCGGGCCATCTCGACCAGGCCCTCGCCGATCGAGTCAAGTTCCTCGTGGTACGCGTCACGCATCGATGTCCCTCTCTCACAAGCGTCCGGGGTCCGGGTGGGGCTTCGGACCCCCACGCTCCCACGTTCGGCCCCCGACAAGTCAGGAGCGTCCACCTCAAGTGAATGACCTCTTTCCCCCCGGTGAACTCTGGGCGACGCAGGCCACCGTCCTCAACGGTTCAAATGAACCGGCACCGTCCCCTCGGTGAACTCTGGGCGACGACTGTTCGAGCAGCCACTCGGACGGCTGGGAGAGTGTCCGCGACCCCGCATAACCTGGATGCCATGGACGTGAACGCGGCGGTCGCCGCATTGGCTGCGATCGCCGGGGTGTGCACCGGCGTGATCGCCATGCTGGCGTTCCGCTGGAGCGAGCGCGACCAGGCGCGACCCACCCGGACCTCCCTGCACACGGACGCCGTGCTCCCGCCCGGTGTCGACACCGTGCTGTCGGTGCTGCGCTCCTCCGCGGTCGTTCTCGACGAGAGCGACTCCGTGGTGAAGGCCAGCTCGGCGGCGTACGCCCTCGGCCTGGTCCGCGGCGGAAAGCTGGCCGTCGAGCCCATGCTCAACATGGCCCGCGACACCCGCCGTGACGGAGAGATACGGCAGGTCGAGCTCGACCTGCCCCGGCGCGGCACCGGACGCGGCGAGGCCCTCGCCGTCTCCGCCCGCGTGGCACCGCTCGGCTCCCGCCTGGTGCTGCTCCTGGTCGAGGACCTGACGGAGGCCCGCCGTATCGAAGCGGTACGGCGCGACTTCGTCGCCAACGTGAGTCATGAGCTCAAGACTCCGACAGGTGCGCTCTCACTGCTCTCCGAGGCCGTCATGGACGCCTCGGACGACCCCGAGGCGGTCACCCGCTTCGCCGGCCGTATGCAGATAGAGGCGACCCGGCTCACCAACCTCGTACAGGAACTCATCGACCTCTCGCGGGTGCAGAACGACGACCCGCTGGAGGACTCCGAGCCCGTACGGGTGGACGAACTGGTCGCCGAGGCCATCGACCGCTCCCGGCACACCGCCTCCACCAAGCAGATCACCATGGTCTCCGGAGGCACCGCCGACCTGCACGTCTGGGGCAGCCGCGGCCAGCTCGCCGCGGCCCTCGGCAACCTCGTCGAGAACGCGGTCAACTACTCCCCGGCCCGTACGCGGGTGGGCATCGCCGCCCGCCGCGTGGCGGCCCCCGGCGGCGACCTCATCGAGATAGCGGTGACCGACCAGGGCATCGGCATCTCCGAGAAGGACCGCGAGCGGGTCTTCGAACGCTTCTACCGCGTCGACCCGGCCCGCTCCCGCGCCACCGGAGGTACGGGGCTCGGTCTGGCCATCGTCAAGCACGTGGCCGCCTCGCACGGCGGGGAGGTCACCGTCTGGAGCACCGAAGGCCAGGGCTCCACCTTCACCCTGCGGCTGCCCGAGGCGGGCGCCGTTCGGGACCGCCGCCCGCCCGCCTCCACCACCCCCGATCTCATGACCGAACCGCTCCCTGCCCCGGAGGTCCTTCCGTGACCCGAGTGCTCGTCGTCGAGGATGAGGAATCCTTCAGCGACGCCCTGTCGTACATGCTCCGCAAGGAAGGCTTCGAGGTCGCGGTCGCCGCGACCGGGCCCGACGGTCTCGACGAGTTCGAGCGCAACGGAGCGGATCTCGTCCTCCTCGACCTGATGCTGCCCGGGCTGCCCGGCACCGAGGTGTGTCGCCAGCTGCGCGGCCGCTCGAACGTCCCGGTCATCATGGTGACCGCCAAGGACAGCGAGATCGACAAGGTCGTCGGCCTGGAAATAGGAGCCGACGACTACGTGACGAAGCCCTTCTCCTCGCGGGAGCTGGTCGCCCGCATCCGCGCGGTCCTCCGCCGCCGCGGCGAGCCGGAGGAGGTCACCCCCGCGGCCCTGGAGGCCGGCCCGGTCCGCATGGACGTGGACCGCCACGTCGTCACGGTCTCCGGCGGCAAGGTCGACCTCCCGCTGAAGGAGTTCGACCTCCTGGAGATGCTGCTGCGCAACGCGGGCCGTGTCCTGACCCGTATGCAGCTGATCGACCGGGTCTGGGGCGCGGACTACGTCGGCGACACCAAGACCCTCGACGTCCACGTCAAGCGACTCCGGGCGAAGATCGAACCCGACCCGGGCGCGCCGCGCTACCTGGTGACGGTCCGGGGCCTCGGCTACAAGTTCGAGCCGTAGGCCGTCAGCCGCGGGTCGTAAGCCGTAAGCCGTGCGCACAGGGCCCGTCAGCCGCGGGCCGTAAGCCGTGCGCACAGAACCCGGCAGGCGCAGGCCGCGAACCGTGCGCGCAGAGCCCGTACGCAGACGAAAGGGCGCCCCGCCGGAGTGATCCGGTGGGGCGCCCCTTTCGTGCGCCGAGCTGTGCGCTGTGCGCCGTACGTCAGTGGCCGGCGGACGAGTGGCTCGCCTCGCCCGACGGGGTGGCCGTGGAGCCGTCCTCGGCGCCGTGGCCCGCCGTCGAGGTCGCGGTCGGGGTCGCCGTCGGCGAGGCGGCCGGCGGCTTCGGGATCTCGGTCGGGCCGAAGTCCTTGAAGTAGCTGGTCGCCGGGACGACGAACGCCTCCAGGCCCACGTCGCCGGTCTTGCTGAGCTTGAAGACGACCTCCTGCGCGTCGCCGTTCTTCGCGGCCAGTCGGCCGTCCTCGATCGTGGCGGTGGCGTTGCCCTTGCCGCCGATGACGACCGAGCCGCCCGCGGGGACGGTGATCGGGCCGGAGCCCTCGGCGGGCTTCAGGACCACCGTGGCGCGCGTGCCCGGCAGGGTGATCGCGTCGAGGGTCTGCTGGGTGCTGCCGTTGTTGAAGACCGTGGCCGAGACGACGGCGGGGCCCTGCACGGTGGCGTCGGGCTGGGTGATGACGAGCGCGTTCTGGATCTTGACGTCGTCCACGGTGACGGCGGCGTTGTCCGGCTTGACTCCGAGCGTCTGTGCGTTGTTGCCGGCGCCACAGGCGGACAGCGAGGCGATCGAGATCACGATGGCGGTGGCGGCGAGGGCGCCGCGTCGAAGGCTGCGGCTCACGGCGGCGGCATCTCCTAGGACGTACGGACGGGCTAAGGGCGGCCGGCTGGGGTCGAGCAGGATCAACCGGCTAAGGAAGAGCTAAAGGTGCGTCAGCGCGCTTAGGTTACCGAGCCGCACTCTCCGTCCCGCACCCGACCCGCCCCTTCGCGCCCCCGGGCCCTCCGGGTGCGCTCCGTGTGCCATGCACGAGCCCTCCGTGATGGCCGGATCGCGACCCATTGGCGCGCCGTTCACATAACCGCCTTGATCAATTCGACGGGAGTCCGCGCATTCCTCCGCCCGCCCCGCGGAAAAACCCCGCAGCGGTGCTCGGGTGATCAATTCGGGATTCGAAGCCGGAAGCATCCGTACGGGTGACCGATCCTCGAACGGAGTACATGGAGAGGGGCGACGCGAACCGGTCAAAACAGGACATCGTTCCCCCTTCGGAGCCCTCCGGGCGGGTGTAACGTGCGCGTTTCTCTCCGTCCGTGCAGCTGCTCCGACCTGCGAATACCGCCTTCCGCAAGCCCTCCGCAGCACGTTCGCGTCGCTGTTGTCAAGCCCCGAGATATGCCCTGACCTGCGAAAACGCCATTCAGAAGAAGCCGTATCCGTGTTACCCTGGATAGCCACGGAAGGGGTACCTGTCACATGACGTTCAAGGTTGGCGACACCGTGGTCTATCCCCATCACGGGGCCGCGCTGATCGAGGCCATCGAAACTCGCCAGATCAAAGGCGTGGACAAGACCTACTTGGTGCTCAAGGTCGCCCAGGGCGACCTGACGGTTCGTGTGCCGGCGGACAATGCGGAGTTCGTCGGTGTTCGCGATGTGGTCGGTCAGGACGGGCTGGACCGGGTCTTCGAGGTGCTGCGTGCGCCGTACGCCGAAGAGCCGACCAACTGGTCGCGCCGCTACAAGGCAAATCTCGAGAAGCTCGCCTCCGGCGATGTCATCAAGGTCGCCGAAGTAGTTCGCGACCTGTGGCGCCGGGAGCGCGAGCGCGGGCTGTCCGCAGGTGAGAAGCGCATGCTCGCCAAGGCTCGGCAGATCCTGGTGAGCGAGCTGGCCCTCGCGGAGAACACGAACGAGGACAAGGCCGAGGCTCTCCTCGACGAGGTCCTCGCGTCCTGAATGAAGCGATGCCGCGGTGCCCGTTGACGTGCTGTGAACCTCACAGCACTGTCGCCGGGCGCTGCGGCATGTTCGCGTCCTTGCGAACCGTTCACCGCGTCCATGACCGCCGTACCGACGATCGCCGCCGCACCGACATCCGGTCGCCCGATGATCACCGCCGTACCGACATTCCATCGCTCGACGTCCGTCGCCTCGCGATCCGGCCGTCCACGGCGCTGCTACAACCGCCCCCCTCGCGTCCTCCAGTGCCACATCCCCTGTGCCGCGCGGTACGCCCCGACCGTCGTCACGGAAAGGGCCCGGTCAAGGCGTCGCGTCCAGCACTCCCCCAGACTTCGTCCGGGGGACCCCCAAGGCCATACCCATGTCGGCCGAGGAAACAAACCTGCCGGAGTGCAACCGATGACAGACGAAACGCGTCCCGCGCGCACCGCCGCTGTGATCCCCGCGGCGGGCCGGGGCGTACGGCTCGGCCCGGGCGCCCCCAAGGCGCTCCGCGCGCTGAACGGCACGCCCATGCTCATCCACGCCGTCCGGGCGATGGCCGCCTCACGCGCCGTCTCCCTCGTCGTCGTGGTCGCCCCCTCCGACGGCGCGGCCGAGGTCAAGAACCTCCTCGACGCGCACGCCCTGCCCGAGCGGACCGACTACCTCGTCGTCCCCGGCGGCGACACCCGCCAGGAATCCGTACGCCTCGGCCTCGAAGCGCTGCCCGAGGGCATCTCCACGGTCCTCGTCCACGACGCGGCCCGCCCGCTCGTCCCCGTCGACACCGTCGACGCCGTCATCGAGGCCGTACGGGACGGGGCCGTCGCCGTCGTCCCCGCGCTCCCGGTCGCCGACACGGTCAAGGAGGTCGAACCCGCGGAGACGAAGGGCGACCCCGAGAGCGTCGTCGCCACCCCCGAACGCTCCCGGCTCCGCGCTGTCCAGACCCCGCAGGGCTTCGACTACGAGACCCTCGTCAACGCGCACGCGACCGTCGCCCTCACCGGTGACGGTGCCACCGACGACGCCGGCATGGTCGAGCGGCTCGGCGCGCCCGTCGTGGTCGTCCCCGGCCACGAGGAGGCGTTCAAGGTGACCCGTCCGCTCGATCTCGTACTGGCCGAGGCCGTACTCGCCCGCAGGAGGGCCAACGATGGCTTCTGACCGCCCCCTCATCCCCCGGACCGGTATCGGCACCGACGTCCATGCCTTCGAGAAGGGCCGCGAGCTGTGGTGCGCGGGCCTCCTCTGGGAGGACGAGGAGTACGGGCTCGCCGGGCACTCCGACGGGGACGTCGCCGCCCACGCCGCCTGCGACGCGCTCTTCTCCGCCGCCGGCATCGGCGACCTCGGCGCCCACTTCGGCACCTCCCGCCCCGAGTGGTCCGGCGCCGCCGGCGTGACCCTCCTCGCCGAGGCCGCCCGCATCGTCCGCGCCGAGGGGTACGAGATCGGCAACGTCGCCGTCCAGGTCATCGGCGTCCGCCCCAAGGTCGGCAAGCGGCGCGACGAGGCGCAGAAGGCGCTGAGCGAGGCGGTGGGCGCCCCCGTCTCCGTCTCCGGCACGACGACGGACGGCCTCGGCCTCACCGGCCGCGCCGAAGGCCTGGCGGCACTCGCGACCGCACTGGTCTACCGACCGGCCTGACGCACCGGCGGGCGACGCGGTGCCGTACGGCCTGACGTACGGGCCGGGCGCCGCGCCTCATGGCGCACCGGACGGCGCTGCTATGCCGCTTGCCCGGCGGGCGCGCTGCCGGGCGGCCCGCGCCGCCGGGCGCACCGGCCCGCCGTACCGCGCTGCCCGGCGCACTGGACCGCGCCGTCCGTCGCCCCGCACCAACCCGCCGTACCGCCCCCACCCGGCGCACCGCACCGGCCCGCCGGACCGCGCCGCTCCGGCGCACCGCACCGCCCCGCCCGACCCACTGGACCGGCCCGCCGTGCCGCCCCGGCCTGACGCACCGCCGGAAAAATCCCGCTCCGCGACCCGCGATCGGTCGCGGGGCACTACCACACGCCCACTACCCTGGAGTGGTGACTATTCGCCTGTACGACACCAGCGCCCGGCAGATCCGTGACTTCACCCCGCTCACACCGGGCTGTGTCTCGATCTACCTCTGTGGCGCCACCGTCCAGGCCGCCCCGCACATCGGCCACATCCGTTCGGGGCTGAACTTCGACATCATGCGCCGCTGGTTCGAGTACCGCGGCTACGACGTCACGTTCATCCGCAACGTCACCGACATCGACGACAAGATCATTGCCAAGGCCACCGACCAGGGCCGCCCCTGGTGGTCCATCGGCTACGAGAACGAGCGCGCCTTCAACTCCGGTTACGACGCGCTCGGTTGCCTCCCGCCCACGTACGAGCCCCGCGCCACCGGCCATGTCACCGAGATGGTCGAGATGATGCGCGGACTCATCGAGCGAGGTCACGCCTACGAGGCCGACGGCAGCGTCTACTTCGACGTCCGGTCGTTCCCCGGCTACCTCGCCCTGTCCAACCAGGACATCGACGACCTGCGCCAGCCCACCGAGGAAGGCATCACCGGCAAGCGCGACCCGCGCGACTTCGCCATGTGGAAGGCCACCAAGCCCGGCGAGCCGGACTGGGAGACCCCGTGGGGCCGCGGCCGGCCCGGCTGGCACCTGGAGTGCTCGGCCATGGCCCACAAGTACCTCGGCTCCGCCTTCGACATCCACGGCGGCGGGCTCGACCTGATCTTCCCCCACCACGAGAACGAGATCGCCCAGGCCAAGGCCTTCGGCGACGACTTCGCCTCGTACTGGGTGCACAACGCCTGGGTCACCATGAGCGGCGAGAAGATGTCCAAGTCGCTCGGCAACTCGGTGCTCGTCTCCGAGATGGTCAAGAACTGGCGCCCGATCGTCCTGCGCTACTACCTGGGCACCCCGCACTACCGCTCGATGATCGAGTACAGCGAGGAGTCCCTGCGCGAGGCCGAGTCCGCGTTCGCGCGGATCGAGGGCTTCGTCCAGCGCGTCACCGAGAAGGCGGGCAAGACCGTCCCGCCCGCCCCCGAGGTGCCGCTCGCCTTCGCCGAGGCCATGGACGACGACCTGGGCGTCCCGCAGGCGCTCGCGATCATCCACACCACCGTCCGCCAGGGCAACAGCGCCCTCGCGGCCGATGACAAGGACGAGGCCATCGCCCGCCTGGCCGAGGTCCGGGCCATGCTCGGCGTCCTCGGTCTGGACCCCCTCGACCCGCACTGGGCCGAGGAGACCGACCGCGGCGAGGAGCTCCATGGCGTCGTCGACACCCTCGTACGGCTCGTTCTCCAGCAGCGCGAGTCGGCCCGCGAGCGCAAGGACTGGGCGACCGCGGACGCGATCCGCGACCAGCTCGGTCAGTCCGGCCTCGCCATCGAGGACAGCCCCGACGGCCCCCGCTGGACGCTGGGCAACCGCTGATGATGTGCCGCTCGGGGAGTCGGGCGGCACACTTCACCTACAGACCTATGTACGCAACACCGAGGATTAGGTAGTCATGGCCGGGAACAGCCAGCGCAGAAACCGCCGCACGTCCAACAAGAAGGGCGCGACGGTCGGCAGCGGTGGCCAGCGGCGCAAGGGCCTCGAGGGCAAGGGCCCCACGCCGCCCGCCTCCGCCCGCAAGGGTCACAAGAAGAACCGCATCGCCAACGCCCAGGCCAAGCACGCCGCCGCCCGCCGGCCCGCCCCGCGCCGCGGCGGCCCCAAGGGCACCTCGGAGATGGTCGTCGGCCGTAACCCGGTCTTCGAGGCGCTGCGCGACGGCGTCCCCGCGACCACGCTCTACGTCCAGCAGTTCATCGACAACGACGAGCGCGTCCGCGACGTCCTCAAGCTCGCCGGCGACCGCGGCAACATCAATCTGATGGAGGCCCCGCGCCAGGAGCTCGACCGGATGACGAACGGCCTGAACCACCAGGGCCTCGTCCTCCAGGTCCCGCCCTACGAGTACGCGCACCCCGAGGACCTCACCGCGGCCGCCTACGACGCCCACGAGGACCCGCTCATCGTCGCCCTCGACGGCGTCACCGACCCCCGCAACCTCGGCGCGATCGTCCGCTCCGTCTCCGCCTTCGGGGGCCACGGCGTCGTCGTCCCCGAGCGCCGCGCGGCCGGCATGACCGCCGGCGCCTGGAAGTCCTCGGCCGGCACCGCCGCCCGTACCCCGGTCTCCCGCGTCACCAACCTGACCCGGGCGCTGGAGGGCTTCCAGAAGGAGGGCCTCACGGTCGTCGGCCTCGCCGCCGACGGCGAGCACACGGTCGAGGACCTGGAGGCGCTCGACGGCCCGGTCGTCATCGTCATCGGCAGCGAGGGCAAGGGCCTCGGCCGCCTCGTCGGCGAGACCTGCGACTACCGCGTCCGCATCTCGATGCCGGGCGGCGCCGAATCCCTGAACGCCGGCGTCGCCGCGGGCATCGTCCTCTACGAGGTCGCCCGCCGCCGCCAGGGCTGAACCGCCGACACCGGCAACCGCACCCGCGCCCGCCTCAGGCCGTCAGGCCTGCCAGGCGGGCGCGCGTCATGGTGGCGATGGTGAAGCCGTCCGTGATCCGCCCGTCGGCGATCATGGACTCCGCCTCCGCGAACGGCAGCGTCAGCGAGCTGCGGATGCCCTCGCCCACGCCCAGCCGCCCCACCGCGCCGATCCGGGCCGCGAACAGCAGCACCCGGTCGCCCGTCACCCCCGAATCGGGATGCAGGGAACCGAGCGGGATCAGCTCCCGCACCCGCGCCCCGATCTCCTCGCCGAGCTCCTTCGCGGCGTTCGCCTCGCCCGTCAGACCTCGGGTGCCGAACCCGCGCGGAATCTCCCACTGCCAGGACCGCGTCGCGTGCCGGTAGTGCTCGATCAGCACCATCCCGTCGCCCAGGAGCGGCAGGATCACACACCCCGGCTCGGCGGCCCGGCTCAGCGAGCGGATGTACGTACCCGTACGGCCGTCGGGGAAGCGCACGGCGTCCCGTACGAGCATCACGTACGGGTCCTGGTACAGCACCCCGCCCGCGGCCTCGACGGCGGCCGGATCCGTGAGGATCTCGATGCCGCCCGGGTCGTTCCGGAACAGCTCCGGCCGCTCGCTGCGCAGCAGCTCGTACCGCCGCACCGGCTCCCTGCTCATGCTCTTCCCCTCCGGCCCGGCCGGGCCGCCGGACACGTCCTAGCCGTGCCGCCCCTGCTGGTCGGCCTGCCCGTTCCCACCGGGCGCCCGCCCGGTCTCGACGACACGACCGCCGTACGCCCCCAGGATGGCCTCCCAGTCCTTCTTCAGGTTGCCCAGCCGAAGCGTCGGCAATGTCAGCGAGTGTCCGAGGCCCGAGCGGCGGTCCCTGGCACCGCGGTCCCAGAACTCCAGACGGACGCTCAGCGCCCCGCCCACCGCCGTCAGCATCTGCAGCGAACCGGCGAGCAGCGACACCTCCTCGCCACTCGCGACCTGCAGCGCCACCCCGCCCGACTCGAGCACCAGCAACGTGGTGATCTCCCGGGCGAACCCCTGGCGCGAACTGCTGGCCGCGCGCGCCGCCTTCAGCATCCGAGCATGGTTCCGGGCGATCGTCGCGGTCCGCGCCGAGAACTCCTCCGAACTCGGAATCCGGCCGTCCCGGAAGCTGCGGTGGATGAACGCGTCCAACGACGCCACATACGCCTGCCACTCACCCGTCTCGCGCAGACCGATGATGTCGGCCAGCGACAGACCGGCGTACGAGTTCGGCCCGTCGACCGCCCGGTGCAGCGAATCCGCGACCAGGTTCCGCACCAGACGGCCGACCGCCTCAGGATCCTGTGCCTGCGCGTCGGGCGAGACCTCCTCCTGAAGCGTGCGGCGCGGCGGAGAGCCCGGCGGCGTCGCCGCGACGAGCCCGCTCGCGTCCGGCACCCCCAGGCTGTACATGAGGTCGATCAGCTGCTTCGTCGGCACGATCTCGTCGCCGTCCCGCAGCAGGTTCTCGTGCGGGGCCGTGCCGGGGCGGGTGAGGAACTGCTCGTAGAGCGCGCTCCGGCTGATGTTGCTCGTCCGGTCCTGGGAGGCCGCCCACACGAGGATGTCCTTCAGGATCCCCTCGCCCATCGCGTGGGCCAGCTCCTCCGGAATACCGAGGTCCTTCGCGAGCTGCGGGGCACGCAGCCACCGCAGCCCCGCCAGCTGCCGCGTGAAGCGCTGGCCGATGCGGTCGGCTCCGGTCCGGTTCGCCTCCTCGTCCCAGTCCAGACGCACGAACGCCGGGTCGGACTCCTCCGAGACCAGCCGCCGCCAGGCACGGCCGGCGACCGCGTCGTGCGTGAAGGGAAAGTCCTCGGTGCCGTCCCGCTCCCTGTACAGATACGGGACGATCACACGGTCGTTCAGCAGCTGCGCGAACGCCTTGCGGTCACCCGCCTCCGCCTGCGGGACGAAGTTCGAGTACAGCGCCTCGTTGTTCACGAAGAAGGCCCGATTGACCACCAGGGTCCCGCTGTTGACGAGCGAGCGGCGCAACTCGGCGGAGGCTGCCGCGATGCCTCCGGGCACCCTCCGAGGAGCACCCGGCTCCTGGCGGCCCGCGGCCAACTCCGCCGGGAACCACTGGTCGTCGAGCGCCTGGGCCATCACCGGGTAGTTCGTCAGGTCCGAGAACACGAGCTGGTTCCCCCGCCGCGCCGGCTCCGGCGCGGACGGGGCGCCCGGCGTGTCCGGTGCGGGCTCCGATCCCGGCAACGGGGCTCCGTCCGAAGCCCGTTGCTGTGGGACCTGTAGTGGTGGCGGCGGACCGGGCTGACCGTTCCGACCGTGCTGAATGGGGCTGGCCACGATGTCGCTCCCCTCGACTGGCGTCCCGCGATTGTAAAGTCAACTGACGGCGCATCATGGAACAACCGTTCCCCCGGCCGTGCACCCCAGTGACATTGATCTTGACGGGCCTCGGACATTTCCCGCCCGTCAAGGCAGTGTCCTAATCCCGCGTCACTCGGTTAGATGAGTGTGGACACCAGAACGCCCCGGCCGGGGTTCGACGATCAGCCCGCGCTGAGCATGGTCAAAGTGGATTCCGACCCCGCGCAGGTCATCGTGAACCACGCCAGCTTCCGTGTGCGGCTCGCGCCGGCCCAGCAGCCGAAGTTCGCCGCCGCCTCCCGCGGTTCGGCCCTCGCCGGAGTGAGTGCGGGCGCGGCCGCCGGGCGCCGGCGGCCCGTCGTGTGGACCGGAAGGTCCGCGCCCGGCGACCCCGGCGCCACCGGACTGCTCCAGGCCGTACGGGAGTCCTCGGTCTCCACGCTGGAGCCCCCGGGACCCCTCGACGCGGGCATCACCCAGGCCATCCCGCGCATCGACGACACCATGCCCACCCCTGTCGTCCCCGCCGAGTCCGCCCCGCTCCTGCCGCCCATGCGGCGCGCCGAAGGCGCCTACGACGGGGCGTACGGCGGCAACTCGCATTACGGCCCGCACGACGGTCCGTACGAGGCGGCCTACGGGGACGACCGGGACGACCGGGACGCCGACGACGAGTACCGCAACCGCCCGCACCGCCACGGCGCGGACCCGGTCCGCCACGCCTACTACCCCGGGCGTCGGATGAACCTCGGCGTCGTACTCCTCCCGCTCCGCGTCTTCCTCGGCTTCATCTCCATCTACGCCGGCATGGGCAAGCTCTGCGACCCCGTCTACTTCGACGGCGGCGAACGCGGCTCCATGGTCAAGTGGCTCAACTCGCTGAACCCCTGGGCCCTCGCCGAACCCCTTCGCGACTTCGCCCTCCAGCACCCGGTCGGCGCCGGACTCACCGTCGCCTTCCTCCAGGTCGTCGTCGGTGTCCTCACCGTCTTCGGACTCTGGCAGCGCGTCGCCGCCGTCATCGGCGCCCTGCTCTCCGCCGCGCTCCTGCTCACCGTCAGCTGGAAGAGCGTCCCCGTCTACGACTCCGCCGACATCATCTTCCTCGCCGCCTGGTCCCCGCTGATCATCGCCGGCGCCCCCGTCTACTCCATCGACGGACGCCTCGCCGGCGAAGCCTGGCGCACCCTCGGACCCCGCTCCGAACTCTGGGATCTCCGCCGTCGTGTCCTGCGCCGCGGCGCCCTCGTCGCCTCCGTCGTCGTCGGCCTCACGCTCCTCCTCGGCTCCATGCTCGGAGGCGCCGTACGGTCCACCGAGATGGTCACCGTGCCCGGCCCCAACGACGACCCGATCAACCACCTCCCCGGCCGGTCCCTCCCGCAGGAGTCCGGCGAGCGCAGCCCCTCCCAGTCCGCCTCCACCCGCCCCAAGCCGTCCGCGACGGCCGGCGCGAGCGGCGAGCGCGAGGAGAAGGAGAAGGCCAAGCCGAGCGAGACCGTACGGGAGACCGGCCGGATCTCGGAGAGCCGCCCGACCGCGACCCGCGGCACCGACAGCACCCCGAGCCAGTCCAGGCCCGCGGCCCCGCCGTCCACCAGCTCCGGCCCGACCAGCTCGGGCGGCACGAGCAGCGGCGGCGGCACCGGCACCACCGACCCCACGAGCGGCTCCACCTCGGGCGGCAACCGGAACCCGATCGGCGGCCTCCTGGGCTGACGCCCCCGCTCGACCCGGCTCCGTACGACCCACCCGACCACGAAAAGGGCGGCACCACTTCAGAGTGGTGCCGCCCTTCCCGTACGCATCCTGTACGTATCCCGTACGTATCCCGTACGTACAGAACCGCTGTCACACCCCCTGAGCCGCCAGCTCCTTCGCCGCCTCGGTCAGGTCCTTCGCGGTGTCGATGGCCCGCCAGTAGGCGCCCTGGGGCAGCGGGAAGCCCGCCAGGCGGCGCTCTCGGGCCAGCCGGGGGAACGTGGTGCGCTCGTGGTCGCCCCGATCGGGGAGCAGCCCCGTGAACTCGGGGGAGAAGACGTACACGCCGGCGTTGATGAGGAACGGCGACGGCGGCGACTCGATGAAGTCGGTGATGTGCCCGAACGTGTCCGTCTCCACGGCCCCCCACGGGATCCGGGGGCGGGCGAGGGCGAGCGTGGCGGTGGCGTCCCGCTCCGCGTGGAACTCGGCCATCTCGCGCAGGGAGAAACGGGTCCAGATGTCGCCGTTCGTGGCGTACCAGGGCTGTCCGGGCTCAGGCAGATGCGCGGCGGCGTACTTGAGGCCGCCGCCACGGCCCAGCGGCTCCGTCTCGACGACGGTCGTCACACGGAGCGGCAGATCGGCGCTCTCCAGCCACTCCTGGAGCACCTCGGCGAGATGGCCGCAGGACACGACGGCATCCGTCACGCCCTCGGCTGCGAGCCAGGACAGCTGATGGCCGATGATCGGGGTCCCGGTGCCCGGGATCTCGACCATCGGCTTGGGGCGGTCGTCGGTGTAGGGGCGCAGGCGCGAGCCCTGGCCGCCCGCCAGGACCACGGCCTGCGTCGGAGAGGTGTTCATACCGGGAACGATATGCGCACCTCGTGAGGCAGCCGTTCAGCGTCGCGGGGTGGGTTCGCGACTCAGCTCGCGTACATCACGCCGGTGGCGAACGAGGTGTCGCAGACCGGGCGGGAGTAGGACTGGGCGCGGGTGGGGCCGTAGTACCGCACGGCCGCCTTGCCGAGGGCGCGGGCGATGGACATGCAGTGCTTGGCGAGGGACGGGCTGTTCTCGACCTCGCGCTGGAGGTGCGTCAACGCCGTGCCGGGGTCCTTCTCCTGAAGCTCTGCGAGCAGGCGGTCGCGCAGAATATCCTGCGGAGCACGGGACTTGGCGGGGACGGAGACGTCCTCGGAGGACGCGGTGAGCATCTGGGTCCCGGTGGCCTGACCGGCCCACGGAACGGCGGACACCGCGAGCGTCCCGGAGAGCACCAGGACGACGGGCAGGACGAGAGCGAGAGAGCGGCCGATACGGCGGGCAGTGTGCGTCACGCAGGCGAGCGTAGCGGCCGGTAGTGATATGGCGACATTTAGTCACTCTCGCGAGGGATGGTTCGAAGCGTCTTTTCGAATTCCGTGTTGACGCCGGTGCCCGAATTGACGGGTCTGCCGGGGTATTTGTCGACACCCTGCGACACGCCGGTCCTGTACGCGAACGGCCCCGCACCCGCAAGCGGGAACAGGGCCGAACGGCACCGACGAGGACCGGGTGGACGAGCCGGACCGGCTCGTGCACCCGGAGAGACCGGATCAGCCGGAGAGGCGCTCACCCGTCGAGGTGGAGAACACGTGCAGCTCGTCCGGGCGCGGCACGACGTGCAGCGTGGAGCCCTTCTCCGGCACGGCGCGGCCGCCGACGCGGACGACCAGGTCCTTGTCCTCGCTGCCGACGCGGGCGGAGCCGTAGACGTAACCGTCGGCGCCGAGCTCCTCGACGACGTTCACGGAGACGGCCAGGCCCTCCTTGCTGGTGGCGCCCGAGACATCGAAGTGCTCGGGGCGGATGCCGACCGTGACGGTCGTGTCGCCCTTGGCGGAGGCGGCGGAGAGCGCGGCACGGGAGACCGGGACGACGCTGTTGCCGAACTTCACACCGCCCTCGGTGATCGGCACCTCGACCAGGTTCATGGCCGGGGAGCCGATGAAGCCGGCGACGAAGAGGTTGGCGGGACGGTCGTACATGTTCCGCGGCGAGTCGACCTGCTGGAGCAGACCGTCCTTCAGCACGGCGACCCGGTCGCCCATGGTGAGGGCCTCGACCTGGTCGTGGGTGACGTACACCGTGGTGATGCCGAGCCGGCGCTGCAGGCTGGCGATCTGCGTACGGGTGGAGACACGGAGCTTGGCGTCGAGGTTCGACAGCGGCTCGTCCATGAGGAACACCTGCGGCTCACGCACGATGGCGCGCCCCATCGCGACACGCTGCCGCTGACCACCGGAGAGCGCCTTCGGCTTCCGGTCCAGGTACGGCGTGAGGTCGAGGATCTTCGCGGCCTCTTCGACCTTGGCGCGGATCTCGCTCTTGTTGACGCCGGCGATCTTGAGCGCGAAGCCCATGTTGTCGGCGACGGTCATGTGCGGGTACAGCGCGTAGTTCTGGAACACCATCGCGATGTCCCGGTCCTTCGGCGGCAGGTGCGTGACGTCACGGTCACCGATCCGGATGGAACCGCCGTTGACGTCCTCAAGACCGGCGAGCATCCGGAGGGAGGTGGACTTGCCGCAGCCGGACGGGCCGACGAGAACGAGGAACTCGCCGTCCTCGATCTCGATCTCGAGCTGGTCGACGGCGGGCTTGTCGGACCCCGGGTAGAGCCGGGTCGCCTTGTCGAAAGTGACAGAAGCCATGGTGATGTATCCCTTCACCGGCAGGAACGTGCCGGACGATCCGAGTGGAAGGAAGGATGGGTCTAGTCCACCGGAGTGAACTCCGGGTGACGCTACCTGGCGATTCCGGATCTGTCAGCACTCCCGAGCCGGTGAGATTTCCGACCTGGGCGGGTCGGGGGTTGGTTACACTGCACTCGCTGCCTCCTTAGCTCAGCTGGCCAGAGCACCGCTCTTGTAAAGCGGGGGTCGTCGGTTCGAACCCGACAGGGGGCTCAAGGCAAAGGGCCAGCGCAGGGGGACGTTTCCCCGGCGCTGGCCCTTTCGCATGATCACGGCCGTGCCACCTACGTGCCAGAAGGCCCGTCCTTACGGGCTTGGCGGATCATCTCCCCGAGCTTCCCCGCGATGTGCTGATCACGGTCGCTCGTCATGTGCTGATAGATCAACGCGGCCCGGGTCGTGCTGTGCCCCATCCGCGTCATCAGCTCGCGGGTGCTGGCACCGGCGCTGGAGGCGAGGGTGTTCCCGGTGTGGCGGAGGTCGTGGAAGTGCACGTCCCCGGAGACGCCGGCCTTGGTGCGAGCAGCGGTCCAGTCGTCCCGGAAGTTGCTCCGGCGGAGGAGGCCGCCGCGGGGACCCAGGAACAGATGACCGTCCTGCCCGGCGCCGGCGAAGTGCTCGAGGTGGTGAGCGAGCTCGGGGACGAGCTCGGCAGGGAAGGCGACAGGCCGGATACCGGCGGCGGACTTCGGGGCCTTGTCGGCCAGCCTTCCGTTCTGCAGCTCGGACTGGGCACGGCGGACCAGGACCACGGCCCGGGTCAGATCGAGGTCCCGCCGGCGCAGCGAGGCCAGCTCGCCGAACCGGAGTGTGGTGAAGGCAGCGAGGAGGACGAGCGCCCGGTGGTGCGGTCGGATGGCGTCGGCCACGGCGTACACCTCGGCCACGGTGAGGACGGGGCGCTCCGGGACGTCGTAACGGTCGGCGCCCTTGATCCGGCACGGGTTGCGGCGGATCAGTTCGTCATCCACCGCCGTGTTCAGGATCGCGCGGAGCAGTTGGTACGCCTTGACCACGGTCGGCTCTCCCACGCCGCCTTCCAGTAGAGCGGTGCGCCAGGCCCGGACGCGGGGCGTGGTGATCGCGGCAACGGTTCCGGCACCGAACGTGGGCTTGATGTGCAGCCGGATCACGCTCTCGCTCCGTTCCCGGGTGCGGTCCTCCAGCTTGCGGTGCTTCAGCCAGTCGTCGGCGTACGGCCCGAAGGACACCTTCCCGGCGTCGGGGGACTGGTAGGTGCCCCGGATGATCTCCGCCTCGATGGTGGTCAGCCAGACGTCGGCGTCCGTCTTGGTGTCGAAGGTGTGCGGCGCGGACTTCATCTCGCTCGACAGCGGGTCGCGGTAGCGCGCCTGCCAGCGGCCGGACGCGAGCTGTCGCACGGTGCCGAACCTGCGGCGCCTGCCTGTGCGGTTCGCCATCAGGCCACCTTCCCGTAGCGACGCTCGACGGGCTGCACGGTGTGGGTCTCGATGTACGCCTCGATGGCGGGCTCCGGGATGCGGACGTGTCGGCCGACCTTGACGAAGGTGATGCGCCGTTCCTCGATCAGGCGCCGCGGGAACCGGACCGAGGTGCCGAGGAGTTCGGCGACCTGGTCGACAGTGAGCAGACGTGCGGACATGGTCACCACTCCTCATCAATGGACGCATCGAGCTCGGCGCGGAGTTCGCGGGCGTGTTCGCGGTTGTGTTGGACGTCGCGGCGGATGTTGGCGGCGAGCCAGGACTCACCGGGTGTCGAGCCGTGTCCGGCGTAGGTCCAGTGGGCGACGACGAGGACGGTTGCTTCCGGATGTTCGTCGGGGTCGGGCAGGCCGAGGGATGCGCGTTGTTGGGCGGCGCGGTAGTCGGCGCGGACCTGGCGCAAGGCGCCGAGGGTGGTGGAGTAGCGGCGGGATTTGGTGGAGAAGTGGCCGCGGAAGCCGAGCATGTGGGCCCAGGCCCGCAGGCGTCGGTCGGGGTAGGCCGGGTCGAGGTCCATGCAGGCTTCCATGAGGCGCCGGGGGTGGTCGGGGATGTCGAGGAGGATCAGAGCTTCCTTGTTGCCCACCCGGTGGTCCACGGACCCTGTCGCTTCGGCGGCCTTGGTGGCGTACTTGGCGACGTAGGCAGCGACCGCCTGTTCGGTGAGGTCTTCGCCCTGGCCGAAGGCTCCGATGGGCTGGACGTCGAGCTGACTGCCCCATGCCAGCTCCACGTCCTGGTCCACGCCGTACTCGGGGGCGGCGGGCACGGTGACGTGGACGCGGGCGGCGGCGGCCCGGATGGCATCCGTGAGGAGGTCGAGGGTGGCCCAGGCCGGGGGCGGGGTATCAGCGCCGCCCGGCCCGTCGAAGCGGATCACGGCGTGGAAGTGGACGGCGCCGCGCTTCTGGTACTCGGCGACCTTGCCGAACGAGACGCGGGACAGCTCGCGGGCGGCCTTCTGTGTGAGGCCGGCGCGGGCGGCGATCTCGCGGCGGAGGTAGATCGTGAAGTAGCGCCACAGCTCGGAGGCGTGGTTGTTCCACAGCACCGCCCCGACGTAGTCGTACGTCTCGGGGTCGAGCGGGGTGCCGAGTTCGGGTGCGTCCTCCTGGTGGTGCGTCCCGCAGCGGCATGGCCGGGTTCCGGGCCGGTTGTGGACGGGGCCGAAGGACGGGGCGGTGAGCGTGGCGAAGACGCGGGGGTGGTCGCGGATCGTCTCGGGGGTGCCCTTGTCCGGGTTGCCGACGAGTCCGGCGCGGATCAGGTGGTAGGTGTCCCCTGCGTAGGTCCAGGCACAGGCGGGGCAGCGGGAGGCCCGCCGGTTGCCGCAGGCGACCCGCAGGACTCCACCGGGTTCGGTGTCGGTGTTGTAGGCGTGAAGAACGGTCTTCGTGGCCGGGTCAAGGAGCTTGGACCCGCCGGAGATGCGGATGGGGGCGGCGCATCCTCCGGTGCGGCGGATCTGCTCGGTGAGGCGGTCGAAGCCGGGGGACCCGGCCACCCGGAGCACGTCGCTCAGGGTGGCCGGGTCCAGGCCCGCCGCAGTGGCGGTGTCGATCACGTAGTCACTCCTTGTGCGCGGGACCGTGGTGGGCGTTCCAACCAGCGACGAGGGCCGCAACCTGCGCGTCTCCCCTGGCGGAAGAAGTGGCGCCGCAGTGGCAGGCGGCGGAGCCCGTGGCGGGCTCGGACGGGGAGGGCTTGCTGACGTGCAGGCCGGGGCGGTCCGGGGTGGGGGCGAGATCAGCCACGGCGGGTCACCTCGGCAGCGTTGGCGGTGAGGGTGTCGAGGGTGGCGGCGGCCTCGGTCGCGGCGGCGGCAAGGGTTCGCAGGGCGTTGGCCGATCCGGGCGAGGAGAGGAGCGCGATTTCGATGGCGTCGCCCTCGATGCGGAGGCTGACGAAGGGGCGAGAGCTGTCGGGGAACGGCGTGACGCGGAAGCTGGTGTCCGCCTTGATGTGACCGGAGACGGAGAGGTTGTTCATGGCGGTCACCGCCCGGCGCGGGCGAGGCCGGCGGGGACGTTGTGGCCGAGTCCGCGGCAGGTGGGGCAGTGGACGGGGATCGTGTCCCGTGTGCCGTCGGCGGTCTTCAGGCCGGTGGTGATGGTGGCGGTGGCGAAGCCGTCGCAGTCGCGGCACACACGTCGGGGCTGGGTGATCTGGGGCATGATGAGCTCTCCCTTTCGGGTCCTTTGGATCTGGGATGGGGTTCAGGCGCCCGGGGCGGCGGAAGTTTGGCGACCGAGGCCGCTCCGGGGGCCGCTCAGTGTGTGTTGCGCCTGCCGTGGCCCTTGGCCGCGTACATCGACGCGTCGGCGGCGGACAGGGCGTCGGTGAGGGTCGGGACCGGCAGGTGGTCGGGGGCGCAGTGGCCGACCGAGGCCGAGACCGGGATGACGTGGCCGTTGTGGGTGACCGGCTGGTCCAGTGCGGACCAGAGGTCGAAGAGGTTGGCGGCGCCGAGGTTGGTGATGATGGCTGCGAACTCGTCTCCGCCGAGGCGGGCGGCGATGCCGTGGTGTCCGCACCAGTTGCTCAGCCGTTGGGCAGTGGCGGTGAGGACCGCGTCGCCGGCGGCGTGGCCGTGGGTGTCGTTGATGGCCTTGAAGTCGTCCAGGTCGACCAGGAGCACGAGCGCACCCGGGTGCTGCTTGGCGATGAGACGTTCGGCGCGGGCGGTCCATCCGGCGCGGGTGTGCAGGCCGGTCAGGGGGTCTCGGCGGGCGGTGGCCAGGCGGCGCCAGAGCATTCCACCGTGCAGGGCCCAACCGAGAGCCGGTAACCCGGCGGCCGCGATCGTGTAGGTGTCCATGGCGGTCACCGGCCCCGGCGCCGGTTGCGGGCGGGCTTGATGGGCGGGATGGCGTCGTAGGCGTCCTGGCCCTGCTGGAACGAGGCGGCGTCGGCGTCGCTGGTGGCGGTGTCGGTGTACTCGCGGCCGATGCGGCGCATGGTCTTGCGGTCGCCGTGGCGGCGGGCGATGGCGAACTCGCGGCCCATCTCGGCCATCTGCGGGTTCGACGGCGTGCTCTCGGACTTGCGGCTGAAGAGGCCCATGTCAGCGGTTCCTTTCCTGGTTGAGCAGGGACTTCAGGACGACGGCGCACACGGCGACAGAGACGGCGGTGATGGCGACGGCGAGGAGCATCGAGACCAGGACGGCGCCGACGACCAGGACCACCGCACCGCCGCCGGCGGCGAGGGCAATCGCGCTGCCGGGGGTGAGCTGAACCGTCGTACGGGCCGGGGCGACCGGCACCGGGGCGTGCGCGGGAGCGGTCGGGGTGAGGGCGGTCGACTGGTCGGGGGCGGGGTGCTGGGCCGGGGTGTAGGTGTCCGGGGTGGGGTACTTCGGGGTGAACACGGGCGGGTCTCCTCTCAGGCCTTGCAGCGGTGGGTGCGGGCGGCGAGTTCGGCGGAAGCGCGGGTGAAGTAGTCGGCGGAGAAGTCGCAGCCGGGGGCGGAGCACACGGCGGTGTGCTTGGTGCGGCCGCGGCCGTCGTGGTGGGTGCCGACGCGGACCGGGCCGAAGCGGGCGACGTTGTAGAAGCGGTTCGGGCGCACGGGGTCTGTCTCCTTTCGGATCAGGCGAGTTGGAGGGCGATCGAGTCCGCCAGGGCGGATGGGACGCCGAGGCGGCTGCGCAGGGTCTCGGAATCGATCGGGGCGCCTGTCTGGGCGTGGTGGGCGTCCGCGATCTTCCGGGCGTGGTCGAGCAGCGCGGGCGGAACCGGCACGGCGGGCGCCAATGCGGCAGGCTCCGGCGCTGTTTCCTGCGGTCCCGAATCGGCCGGCGGGAGCTCGGGCGCCAGTTCAGGGGCGCGTTCCACTGTCAGATCCGGTACGGGTTCCTCGGCGGGCTCCGGCTCCGGGTTCGGCTCTGGAGCTGGGGTGTGTGCGTGGGCGAGGAGGGTGCCGCCGAGGAACGCGAGGGCGGGCCATCCGGCGACCAGGATGCGCAGCCAGTCCGGGACGTCCTGCATGTCGAGCATTCCGGCGGTGGCGACGTTGGCACCGAGTGAGGCGACAAGGGCGATGGCGAACCAGAGCCAGGCGTCGCGGTTGGCCCCGTCGGTGCGCATCCGGCGCCAGGCGGCTACCAGCAGCAGGTCGACGCTGACGGGGTAGGCCCATGCTTTCCAGCCGTCCTGTCCGGCGGCCTGCGCCAGGTCGTGCAGGTGGGAGAAGGACAGGGCTCCGGCGATGACGGCCTGGACGAGAACGGCGTCGAGGCGGATAGAGCGCGCCATGGTCTTCACCTCCCTTGGGCGGTCATTGGTCGTTGGGCGTGCTGGCGGCGCGGGGGCCGAGGAAGAGCAGAAGCTCCGCACGTGCGGCGTCATCCGGTGCTGCGCGGTAGGCGGCCCGAGCGATGCTGAGCGCCGTCGTGAAGTCGCGAGCAGCGATGGCTCGCTGGACATTGCGGATCGCTGCCTGGTTGGCGCGGTGCATGGGGCGTGCTCCTTTCCGGTTTCAGGCATGGGTGGGGTAGGGAGCTGGCGCGAGACGGTCGCGCCGACCGAGTGGGAAAGAGGTGCTAGTCCGTCGCGGGGATCGGCTTCACCAGCGGGATGGGCTCAGCGGACCCGGCGGGGGTGGGGATCACCGGCCGGTACGGAGCGAGGGCCGGGAGATCCGGCGTCAGGTGCGCGTACTGGGCACAGGTCGCGGCAGCGTCGGCCGCGCTCAACTCGGGTGTACGGATGCGGGACCAGCCGCCGGAGGAGTCGCCAGCCACTGCGACGCCGGGCTGATCGGGCGGGATCGCCGTCACGGCCACGACCGCATCGGGGGCGATGTCGCCCAAGCCCATGTCCGCGGTCTGCTTGTCGTTGACCCGATGGACGACACGGCCCGTGAGCTGAGCGCGCAGCGTGGTGGCACCCTTGCCGAGATCGGAGCCGAACCGCTGTCCGCAGACCTCCAGGAAGATGCCGGCCGCGCGGGCCAGCTGCCCGAGGCGGATCATCTGGGTGACCATCCGGTCCCGGCGTTCCTCGTCCTTCTTCCCCGTGATGAGGAACAGCTCCGCGACCTCGTCCACCAGGAGCACGACCGGTACCGGCCGCACCTGCTCGGGCAGAGCCCATACATCGGCGACGCCGTACTCGCTGAGCAGGTCGAAGCGGTCTTCCATCTCGTCCACCAGGGCGTCGAGGAGTCCTGACGCTTCCTGGGGCGTGATCGCGAGAGCCGACAAGCGGGGTGCGTATCCGCGCTGCTCGACGCCGCGCTTGCAGTCGATCCCGACCAGGGCGACCCGGAGCCTGGCGAGACCGGCGACGAGGTTGCGCTGGTACATGGACTTGCCCGACTGGTTGGCGCCGAGCGT
Organism: Streptomyces sp. NPDC056222; assembly: GCF_042264065.1. Taxonomy (NCBI): domain Bacteria; kingdom Bacillati; phylum Actinomycetota; class Actinomycetes; order Kitasatosporales; family Streptomycetaceae; genus Streptomyces; species Streptomyces sp. NPDC056222. The sequence continues at coordinate 68,575 of NZ_JBHJTL010000015.1, forward strand.
CAGCGCGTGAGGGACCTTCAGGTAGTCCCGGACGAACGCCGTGCCGTCTTCCCGGAGTGCGACCGGGACCGTCATCGGCCCGGAGGGGACACGGCGCGGCATCTTCACCCGCCGAAGTACGTCGTAGCCGGTCATCCTCAGCTCGACGAACCCCGGTTTGGTCTCCACCACGTTGACGGAGTGGACACCCCAGGCGTGCCGCAGCCGCTCGGAGGCCGCGACCACGTCGGCGGGCTCAAGACCGGCCGGGAGACGGAGCGTGACCCGCATCCCGGTCGAGGAACCCCGCACGCGACGGATCTTCGGCGGAACGGGCTGGACGTCGCTGCGGCGAGCGACATTGCGCACGAGGAAGGCGCGGAAGCGGGAGGGCTGCACCGTCAGCCCGCACACGTCCATCGTCGAGCGGTACGTCATCGCGAACCGCACCTGCGTGACCGGCAGTCCGACCAGCGACCAGAACACGCGCGGAGCACGGACCTTCGCGTACCCGAGGCCACCGGCACCAGCAGTGGCGAGCGGGAGACCGACCTCCCATAACGTCGAAACGTCCGACATGGTCAGGCCCCCAGCGGCGTGACCGCGACGGCGCGGAACGAGATCCCGTGCCGCTCCTTGCCGTTGATCACGTTCTCCCAGTCCCGGGCCTTGAGCCCGATCACCGAAACCGGAGACCCGGGCGTCAGACCCTCCGGCAGGCCCGTCTCGGGGACGGTCACCTGGAAGAGGTTGCCCTCGCCCTCGTCCGAGATCAGCAGACCCACCGTGGACAGCCCCGCACCGGTCTCGTGGTCCATGGAACGTTCACCGGTCTGCTTGTTCTTGAGCTTCGGCGTCGGCGGAGTCGCAACGAACACCACAGCGGTCGAAAGATCGATCTTGAACGACGGCATGGTTTCTCCTTGGAGATGACAGGGAGGGACTAGATGACCAACTTGGCTATCCCGGTTGGTCACATCTCGAAGGTAAGAGACCTGGCTAGCCATGTCAACAACATGACTGGCATGACTGTCCTGCCTCAGGGGAGTCGCTTACCATCGACCCATGACCTTCGTCCCCGAGCCGCTAGACCCCGACGACGACCGAGCCCCCTACGAGCAGGTGGCCAGCAGCCTCAGCGCTGCCATCCGAACGAGGCGGCTCGGCCCTGGTGAGAAGCTCCCGTCCCACGCGAAACTGACGGAGCTTTACGGGTTCGCCCGGGCGACGATTCAGCGCGCACTGCGCGACCTCGAAGACGAGGGACTCGTGGTCTCCCGCAAGGGCAGCGGCGTCTATGTCCGCAACCGGACCGAGAGGCCGGCGGGGCTGCGGCCGTACGTCGAGCAGGCTTTCGCCAAGGATCAGGTGACCATCGACTTCGCCGGGTTCTCCAGCGAGACCCTGCACGGCGCGCTTCAGGAACCGCTCGACAAGATCCGGGTCGGCAGGCTCACCCCGTCGAGCATCACCATGCGGATACTCGTCCCGGACATGGCCGTGCCACAGGCCGCGCCCGTACGCATGGAGGACGGGGCCGACGACAAGCGGCTCCGCGACCGAATGCACGACATCATGGTCAGCTACACCCGCAGTATCCGGGACGCCATCGCCGAGTTGGAACACCTCGGGCTGGTGGCCGAGACCAGGATCGACGTCCGCGTTCACAGCGGCACGCAGTTCTTCAAGCTGTACGTGGTCAACAACGAGGACGCGTTCTTCGGGTACTACCCGATCCGCCCCAACAAGGTCGTCGCCCAGGGCGAGACCATCGAGATCTACGACCTGGTCGGCAAGGACACCACGCTCTTCCACCACTCGATCAACGACGGCGAGTCCTCCAGCGGAGCCCAGCAGGTGCAGCAGGCCCGCATGTGGTTCGACAGCGTCTGGGAGACCATCGGAAGGGACTTCGACCTTGACGCACGATGACCAGCTCCCGGCGGTCCTGGCGAACGCGCGAGTCATCTTCTTCGACTTCGACGGACCAGTGTGCGACGTGTTCGCCGGACTGCCCGCCCACGAGGTCGCCAAGCAACTCACAGCGCTGCTCTCGTCCCAGGACGCAGCCGCGGGCGCGAAGGCCGCCGAGACCGACGACCCGATCGAGGTCCTGCGCATCGCTCATGAGGCGAGTGCCGATGTCGCCCAGGAGGTCGAGCGAGCGCTGACGGCCGCCGAGGTCGAAGCTGTCGCAGTGGCCGGCCCCCCGACGCCAGGGGCAGTAGAAGCCCTCCGGGCCGCGCACGCTTCAGGAAGGGCGGTTGCGGTGGTGAGCAACAACTCTGCCGAGTGTGTTCAACGCTTCGTGGAGTTGCATGGCTTGGGGGATTACGTCCCGAAGATCGTCGGTCGCCCCACGGGGCAGCCGAACCTGATGAAGCCGAACCCGTTCCCGCTCATCACGGCGGCCGAGCGGATGCACATGGACGTCACGAACTGCACGCTGATCGGTGACTCGCTCACGGACATCCAGGCCGCTCACGCCGCCGGGACAACGGTGATCGGCTACGCCAACAAGCCCCACAAGGCCGACCTGTTCGCCGAAGCGCAAGCCGACGCAATCACCGACGACATGCAGGCCATCGCCGACGCACTCACCACGGCGTAGCCGAGGATCAAAGGGGAGCTGTTACAGGTTTCTCTACCTCATCAAGCACCCGGCTGCGCTCCGCTCCGCCGGGCGGGCTTCCCGGCTCCGCTCGGGGCGACGCTCCTGCCTTCGGCCCGCTCCGCCCCCGCTGCGCCGACGCCCGCCCCTGCAAGACGGGATAGGCCCAAGGGCATGAGTCGAGCCCCAACGGCCCGCGGTTCCATCTGTCACCGACCTGCCTCCGGCGGGGCCTCAGGCTCCGGGATGGCGGGGGCGCCGTACGCGGGTGCCGGCCGGTGGGGTGTGTCGGTGGGGAACTCCCATCCCGTCTGCCATCGACCCAGGACAAGCCGAGCAGACACGGCACCGGGCGTCCAGGTCGTTCGTACAGTGGCGCGCTCCACCTGGACGCCCGGCACCGCGCCCGCTCCACGGTGTGTGGGCCGACGGCAGACGGGATGGGAGTTGGGGTGAGAGGTGGGCAAGGCCGGCGGATCAGTGACTCGTGACAGCTCCAGCTCGAAGCCGCTCCATCGACCTCAGCGAGTTCGGTACCAGGCGCTAACGGGTTCAAAGCGTCTTGATGTGTCTCCTCATCGGCCGATGCCGCTGGTGCCTATCAGGCCACCCTTTGCCGGAGGCCGCACGTCCAGAGGCTTGTCAAGGGAACTGCGCGAGGTGGTGGTGTGATAGCCAGCGCCTTTGTACGCCCGCCTCTGGCGCATTCCGCTCCTCCAAGTCGCGCATGACGGTGCAGGTAATGCATGGTTGAATAGGTGACCTTTAGGGGGCTCCTTGAATTCCACCGTTGAGCGGCGCAGACTGGATAAGTGGGAAACCAGAGCGGGAGGTCTTTATGTTTCACAGATCTGCACTCGCCTCCGCACTCATCCTCCTCATGGCCCCACTAGGTTTGGTGGCCGCCCAGTCAGGCGATGGCCCAACCCAGGCGCCAAAACCCTCCGTTCAACAGCAGTCCACGCAACCCGGGCCGTGCCCCCAGGATCCCGGCACGTCAGTGTTGCTTGCCGTGAAGAACCAAAAATGCCAGGGCATCACCTGCCCACCCGGCACAACCTGTAAGAACGGTAAATGTGTAACGAATCCCTGTCAGGGCATTACCTGTCCACCTGGAGAGAAATGTCATAATGGCCAATGCAAGTAGCCCATAAACGTGCATGTGATCGCTCGATGAACACGGCTCCGGCGCCCAGCGGCGGGTCGTCGAAATCCGTCACTCTCCGAAGACGTACGCGTCGGCGAAACGCAATGTTTGTACACTTCTGCGCCTCGGTAGTCAGAATTCCCGCGGTGACACCCGGACGGCACCGACCCGCCGTCTTTGCTGAGGGCAGCGGACGCCGTGCCGCCGCTTCCGCGTGAACCAACGCCATGGAGACAGCACACCTGTAGCCGCCACAGGGTTGGGAGCGGCTGTCATTCTGTGCCGGGGCAGAGTGTCGACCTGGGCAACCTGTTGGGTCATTCTCAGGGCGTGGTCCGCAAGCTGCTTCACGAGCGCCTGCACGCCGACTTGTCCCAGTCCGAACCGCCTCCGGACTGCGGAGCAGCATCAATGGCGGGGGCGGGAGCGATGTCTGCAGAGCTACGGGTCAAAGGTGCGTATGGCCGGCGGCTCCATTGCCGCGTGCCACATCCGTGCCAGATCGTGCGGGGAGCAAGGGGGAACGAGGGGCGTTGGCGGGCCCCGAGCCGCGGATCAGCTTTAGGCACAACGGCGCAGGTCAGGCCCAGCCCCGCCTTCCCTCTCTTGTAAAGCGGGGGTCGTCGGTTCGAACCCGACAGGGGGCTCCAGGTAGGACACGCGAAGACCCCCAACCGATCATGGTTGGGGGTCTTCGGCATCCACGGGTGACATCAACGGCGGTGGTTGAGGACGGTCGGGCCTGGCCGGGCGCCCTTTCGTCGGGGCGGGCGCGTCAGGGCGCGGAGGCGCTGTTCGCCGTGGGTGTGCCGGCCAGGATCGTCTCCTCCACCGCTTCGTACCGCATGCGCTGGTCGGCCGGGTCGCGTTCGCGGAGCACCGTGCCGAGCCAGCCCGCGAGGAAGCCCAGCGGGGCCGAGAGGATGCCCGACGTGGTGAACGGGAACCAGTTGAAGTCCTGGTCCGGGAAGATCGCCTGGGGCGATCCGGACACCAGGTTGCTGCCGGTCATGAGGATGAACGCGGAGGCGCTGCCCACGATGAGGGTGCAGAGCAGTCCCGTACGGGAGTAGCGGCGCCAGAAGAGGCTGTAGATGAGGGCCGGTGCGACCGCGGACGCGCCGATGCAGAACGACAGGGTGAGCAGTGCCTGAAGGTTCAGATGCCGTGCGCCGGCGGCGATCGCGATCGCCACGAGCCCGACGCCCGCCGCGGCGGTCCGGGCGATGGCCATCTCCGTGGAGCCCTTCAGTTGCGCCTTGCGGCGCAGCCCGTGCGTGATGAGATCGTGCGCCAGGGTGTTGGCGCAGGCGAGGGTGATCCCGGCGACCGAGGCCAGCAGGGTGAGGAAGATGGCTGTCGCCACGGCCGTGAACAGCAGTGTCTCGACGGCCGTCTGGTCCGTGCCCATGACGGCCTGGCTGACCATGAGGAACGCTGTCTTGCCCTGCGGGTCGCCGGCGACGATCCCCTGGTGGCCGACGATCGCCGCCGCGCCGAAGCCGATGACGGCGATCAGCAGACAGGTCACGACGACGGTCGACACGGCCCAGGACATCGAGCGCCGCACGGCTGCCGCGCTGCGCGCGGTGAACATGCGCATGGTGATCTGCGGCAGCACCGCGGCGCCGAGCACGACCGTCAACTGAGTGCTGATCATGTCGAGTTCGTTGCCGCCGAACTGCAGACCGGAGGCGAGATAGGCGTCTCCCGCCCCGCTGCCGCGCTTGGCGGCGTCCAGCAGGGAGGGCAGGCTGAAGTCGAAGCGGTTGAGGATGAGCGCGGCGATCGCGAGGGACGCGCCGAGCAGGACGACGGTCTTGACGATCTGGATGAAGGCGGTGCCCTTCATGCCGCCGATCGCCGCGTACGCGATCATCAGCAGGCCCAGGAACACGATCGCGCCGGTCTTGAAGCCGTCGGCGTCGAAGCCGAGGACGACGGAGAGGAGATCGCCGGCGCCCGCGAGCTGGAAGATCACCAGCGGCAGCAGTGCGGTCAGGGTGACCGCGGCCGTGGTGATCCGCACGGCGGGGCCGGGGAGACGCCGGGTGAAGACGTCGCCGATCGTGAACCGGCCGGCGTTGCGCAGCGGTTCGGCGAGCAGGAACATCATCAGGACCAGCGAGAGCACGGTGCTCAGGGCGAGCGTGACGCCGTCGTAGCCGACGAGCGCGATGATGCCGATGGTGCCGAGTACGGTGCCGGCGGAGATGTAGTCGCCGGCGATCGCGAGGCCGCTCTGCACGGGGGAGAGCGAGCGGTAGCCGGTGTAGAAATCGCCCAGGTCGTCACGGTCGGGGCCGGTCATCACGCACAGCAGCAGCGTGACAGTGATGACCGCGATGAACGCCATCAGCGACATGGTCTGGGCCTCGGAGCTGAAGCTGGTCATGCGCGCGCACCTCCGGTGGGCTGCTGCCACACGGGACGCCCGGAGCGGCCCTGGCGTTCTGGCCGGGGCGCGGCTGCCGCGGCCGCCTGCTCGGCGCGTTCGCGGATCGCCGCGGCGAGCGGGTCGACGCGCTTGCGCGCGATCCGCTCGTACAGCGCGATCGCAGCCAGCGCCACGGGCAGCTGGAGGAGCCCCAGGACCAGACCGGTGGTGAGACCACCGGTGATGTTGCCGGTCATCACCGAGGGGGCGTAGCCGGACAGGAAAAGGAAGATGACGAAGTAGCCGAGCGCGGTGAAGGTGGCGACGCGGCGGAGCCTGCGGTAGGCCGATCCGAGCCGGTGCAGATCATCACGATCGTCGGTGGCGGCGGGCGGTTGCGGCTGCGGGGACGCGTCCCAGGGCTGCTGCGCGGAGTCCCAGCCCTGCTGCGCGGAGTCCCAGCCCTGCGGCGAGGAGTCCCACGCTCGCGGGGACGGGTCCCAGGCTGCCTGTGGATCGGTGTCCCAGGACGGCGATCCACCCTCCCAGGACTGCGACGCCGCCTCTTGGCGGTGCCGCCCGGCATTCCGGTGCTGGGGTACGGGCGGTGGACCGGGGAAAGGCTGGTGGTACGACATCGATCTTGCTCCTTGCCGCCCCGGGGAACGGGCGGGTGGCGCTGGTGGTCCGCGTACGTTACTCATGGGTATGGCCCCTGCGTAAGGGGGTTTCCGACCGCTCGGTATGTCGGTTCGGTGACGATCCTGTGCGCGCGGCGACGGAACCCGCGGTAACCCCGTCGTGGATCTTGCCGCAGGTCACGGGTGAGTCTCGGGCCGCCCCGGGGGCCGGGCAGGCCGCTCGGCACGACCGGTTCGGCGAATGCGCCGGGCGGGCCGACGATGTGGTCGGGTGGATGCCCTCGGCTGCCCCCGGCCCGGCCCGGATCGGCCCGGCCCGGATCGGCCCGGCCCGGCCCGCGGCCGATGGCAGGGAGGCCTCACTGCCGGGGAGGCGGGCGTGGCTGGGCGAATCGTCGTGCCGGCTGCCATCCCGGTGCTGCAAAGACGGGCGATCGGGCGACGGATCACCGGGAGTTCCCGTCGCTCGCGCCCGTACCGACGGCGAAACGTTCCTCGCCTCGCCTTGCCGGGCCGACGGTCTCAGGGCAGTGCCTGACCCTGCCGGGTTTGGGTGGGGTCAGCGGCCGGAGAGGCGGTCGGCGATCGTTGCGATGCGGGACGTCTCCGCCGTGTGAGTGGTGGATTCCTGGTGGTCCGCCGTGCGGTAGGCCGCGTACATCGCCTGGACGCCGAGCCAGCGGAGGGGTTCCGGTTCCCATTTGCGGACCTTGTGGTCGACCCAGGGGAGGGTGGTCAGGTCCGTGGGGCCCGACTGGCCGGAGTCCTGTTGGATCAGGTCGCGGAGGGTGCGGGCGGCGAGGTTCGTCGTGGTGACGCCTGAGCCGACGTAGCCGCCGGCCCAGCCGAGGCCGGTGGAGCGGTCGAGGGTGACGGTGGCGCACCAGTCGCGGGGGACGCCGAGGACACCGGACCAGGCGTGGGCGATGCCGAGGCCGGCGAGGGAGGGGAAGAAGCGGATGAGGATCTCGCGGAGGGCCTCGATCGTCTGGGGCTGGGTGCGGCCGTCGTTGTCGGTCTTGGAGCCGTAGCGGTAGGGGACGCCGCGGCCGCCGAGGGCGATGCGGCCGTCGGCGGTGCGTTGGGCGTACATGTAGGCGTGGGCCATGTCGCCGAGGGTTTCGAGGCCGTTCCAGCCGATGCTTTCCCATTGGGCGTCGGTGAGGGGCTCGGTGGCGATCATGGACGAGTTCATGGGGAGCCAGGTGCGGCGCTGGCCGGTGAGGGAGGCGGTGAAGCCTTCGGTGCACCGGAGGATGTACGGCGCACGGACGGTGCCGTACGGGGTGATGGCGTGCTTCGGCCTGATCTCGGTGACGGGGGTCGATTCGTGGATCGTGACGCCGAGTGCTTCGACGGCCGCCGCGAGGCCCTTGACCAGCTTCACGGGGTGGAGGCGGGCTCCGTGGGGGGTCCAGCTCGAGCCGACTGCGCCGGTGACGCGGATGCGGTCGGCGGTTTCGCGGGCGCCGTAGAGCTCCCGGTCCGTTTCGCCGAAGGCGAGTTCGACGGAGTGGAAGGCCTTGAGGCGCGCGAGCTGGGCGGGGGAGTGGGCGATTTCGAGGACGCCGCCGCGGTGGATGTCGGCGTCGATCTTCTCGGCTTCGCAGACGCCGATGACCTCGGCGACGGTGGCGTTCATGGCCTGCTGGAGGCGGACGGCTGCTTCGTGGCCGTGGATCTTGGCGTAGCGGTCGCGGCCCGCGATGCCGTTGTAGAGCCAGCCGCCGTTGCGTCCGGACGCTCCGTAGCCGCAGAACTTGGCTTCGAGGACCGTGATGTTGAGGAAGGGGACGGCCTTCTTGAGGTAGTACGCCGTCCACAGGCCGGTGTATCCGCCGCCGACGATGCAGACGTCGGCGGTGGCGTCCCCGGGCAGAGGCTCGCGGGGGGCGGGGGTGCCTTCCTGGGCGTACCAGAACGAGATGCCGCCGTTGACCGTGCTGCTCCTGCTGACCATGGGCGGGAGGGTACTGGATGGGCGGGGGCCTTCGGCCTTCGGATCCGGGTCTTTCGGCGGGCTGGTCGGGGTGGGGTGTGTGGCGGCCGTTTTTCAGGTGTGCGGCGGGTTGTGGGTGTATAGCGTCGCCATGTGATCGAGATTCCGGCGGAGTTGGTGGCCTCGCAGGCGAAGTACAACGGCGCGGCGGGGCGGGCGTTCGTCGCGGCTCTGCCTGCGCGGGCGGAGGAGTTCCTGGACCGGTGGGGGCTGCGGGTGACCGGGCCTTCGATGTACGGGATGGCGTCGCTCGTGCTGCCCGTGACGCGGGGCGCGGACGGTGCGCGCGCGGCGCTGAAGATGCAGCTCCTGGACGAGGAGAGTGCGGGCGAGGCGGTCGGGCTGCGGGTGTGGGACGGCAGGGGATCCGTACGCCTGCTGGCGGATGATCCGGCGACGGGGACGCTGTTGCTCGAGCGACTGGACGAGGGCCGGCATCTGTCGGCGCTGGAGGACACGCGGGAGGCGACGCGGATACTGGCGGATCTGCTGGCACGGCTGGTGGCGGTCCCGGCGCCGGAGGGGCTGCGGGGGCTGGGGGACATCGCGGCCGCGATGCTGGAGGCCGTACCGGAGGCGGCGGGGCAGCTTGGTGAGTCGGACGCGCGGCTGCTCCGGGACTGTGCGGCGGCGGTGCGGGAAGTGGTGGGGGAGCCGGGGGATCGCCTGCTCCACTGGGATCTGCACGTCGACAACATCCTGGCGGGGGAGCGGGAGCCGTGGCTGGCGATCGATCCGAAGCCGTTGGCGGGGGATCCGGGGTTCGATCTGCTGCCGGCGTTGACGAGCGCGTTCGATCCGGATCCGGCGGAGACGCTGTGGCGTTTCGATCTGCTGACGGAGGCGCTGGGGCTCGACCGGGGCCGGGCGGCTGCGTGGACGTTCGGGCGGGTGCTGCAGAACGGGTTGTGGGACGTGGAGGACGGGGAGCCCGCGCTGGACGAGGAGCAGGTGCTCATCGCTCGGGCGCTGCTGGCCCGCGCGGGCTGATCCGGTGCAGGCTGGGCGCATGATTCGTACCGCCACACCTGCCGATGTCCCTGTGATCCACGCGATGGTCCGTGAGCTCGCCGCGTACGAGAAGGCGCTGGAGGAGGCCCGCGCGACGGAGGAGCAGCTGCGCGAGGCGTTGTTCGGGGAACGCCCGGCGGCGTTCGCTCACATCGCGGAGACGGACGAGGGCGAGGTGGTGGGCTTCGCGCTGTGGTTCCTGAACTTCTCGACGTGGCGCGGGGTCCACGGGATCTACCTGGAGGACCTGTACGTGCGGCCGACGAGCCGGGGCGGCGGGCACGGGAAGGCGCTGCTGCGGGAGTTGGCGCGGATCTGTGCGGAGCGGGGGTACGAGCGCCTGGAGTGGTCGGTCCTGAACTGGAACACCCCGTCGATCGACTTCTACGAGTCGCTGGGGGCGAGGCCGCAGGACGAGTGGACGGTGTACCGGCTGACGGACGAGGCGCTCGCGGAGCTGGGTGCGCGGGGGTGACAGCGGCCGTGACAGCGGGGGTGAACGGCGGCGGTGAACGGCTGCAGTGAGCAGCGGCGGTGAATAAGGGGAGGCGAGGGCTTCGGGGGCGCTGGCAGGATGGTCGCTTCTGTGACGACCAGAAGGTCGGAAGGTCAGAGGGGAACGTGACGACCGTGGGCCGTGCCATTACCTTGATCCGCTCCAGCGCCCTGTCCGATGTGGCCGAGTACGCGTATGCGGCGACCGCGCCCGCCGAGGCCCGGCTCGTGTTTCTCGCCGGGGCCTGTCCGTTGAACGAGGACGGGTCGACGGCGGCGGTCGGCGACTACGCGGGGCAGGCGGCGAAGGCCGTCGAGAACATGCGGGTGGCCCTCGCCGCCGCCGGGGCGTCGTTGGACGACGTCATCAGTACGCGGGTCCTTGTGGCGTCCTCGCGGCAGGAGGATCTGGTGAAGGCCTGGGAGGTCGTGCGGGACGCCTTCGGCGACCACGACGTGCCCAGCACGCTGATGGGGGTCACGGTGCTCGGTTACAACGATCAGCTCGTCGAGATCGAGGGTGTCGCCGCGGTTCTCGACTCGTAGGTCCACGTCGCCGCCGTCCCCCCGTGGGTCCACCGCGTGGGTCCACGGGGTCAGGCACACCGCGCCGTTCGCAGGCCTGCCTGGGCGGGACCACCGCCCCGGCAGGCCTGGGCGGGACCACCGCCCCGGTTCGGGGGCCTACGGGATCAGGACCACCTTGCCGGTCGTGCCCCGGGTCTCCAGGGCGTGGTGCGCCGCTGCCGCTTCGGCGAGGGGGAAGCGGTGGACGGCCGGGCGGAGGGTGCCTTCGGTGGCCGCGGCGAGCGAGGCGAGTTCGAGGTTGCGGACATCGCCGCCGGCCTTCTGGAGCATGACCGGGCCGAGGACGCTCTCGGAGGTGATGCCTCGGGCGGCAAGTTCCTCGTCCGTGAAGGTGAGCGGCTCGCCGTCGTGGACGCCCTGACCGGACCAGCCGAAGACGAGGTGCTCGCCGCCCTTGCCGAGGAGGTCGACGGCCGCGCGGCCGGTGTCGCCGCCCACGGAGTCGAAGACGATCGTGGCGGTACGGGAGCCGAGGAAGGCGCGGACCTGCTGCGGCCAGTCCGGCTGCTTGTAGTCGACCGCCAGGTCCGCGCCGTTCTCCCGTACGAGGGCCACCTTCGCGGGGCCGCCGGCGAGGCCGATGACGGTGGCGCCGGCGTTCTTCGCGTACTGGACGAGGAGGGTGCCGATGCCGCCGGCGGCGGCCGGGACGACGGCGATCGAGTCGGGGCCCAGTTCGGTGAACTGGAGGATGCCCAGCGTCGTGCGGCCGGTGCCGATCATGGCGACGGCTTCGGCGTCGCCGAGGGTGTCGGGCAGGGCGTGGAGCTTGGCGGCGTCGACGACGGCGAGTTCGGCGTAGCCGCCGGGGGCCATGCCCAGGTGGGCGACGACGCGCTTGCCGAGCCAGCTCGGGTCGGTGCCCTCGCCGAGCGCGTCCACGGTGCCGGCGACCTCGCGGCCGGGGATCGTGGGGAGTTCGGCGGGGGCGGGGAAGGGGCCGGTCTGCCCGAGGCGCAGGGCGGTGTCGAGGAGGTGGACGCCTGCCGCGGTGACCGCGATCCGGACCTGGCCGGGTCCGGGGACGGGGTCCGAAGTCTCCTCGTACGTGAGGTTCTCGGCCGGGCCGAAGGCGTGGAGGCGGATGGCGCGCATGGTGGGCTCCCCTGGTGATGTTCTCCCGTTGACGTACGACAGCCTCTGACCTCAAGCGTGCTTGAGGTCAAGCCTCTTCGTGCGCAGCGCCAGGGACACCGCCTCGACGGCGCTCGTGAACGACACCTCGGCCAGGACTCCGGGCGCCGCGACCTGGTCTCCCGCGAGGTAGACGTCGCCGCCGCGGTGGATCGCGGGCCGGTCGCGCCAGGTGGTGCCGGGGCGGTCGAGGGCTCCCGTACGGCCTGCGCAGACGGCCTCGCGGCGCCAGACCGTGCGCTCGCGCCAGCGGGGGAAGCCGAGGTCGAGCAGGCGCTCGGCGTGGGCGATGCCGTCGGTCTTGGAGAGGCCGGGGCCGATGGGGAGCTGGGCCTGGATCAGCTGCTCGCCGGCGGGGGCGAGGGAGGGGTCCTGTGCGGTGAAGCGCTCGATCCAGCCGGGGGCGTCGAGGTCGGAGACGATGTACGGGTCGCCCGCCCGGGTGCGCAGAGCCAGGTCGAACAGGACGGTGCGGCCGCTCTCCCAGGTCAGCCCGGGGTCGCCGAGGAGCCGGGAGGCCGCGGCGAGTGAGGTGGCGACGACGACCGGGCCGTCGGCGAGCGGCAGTTCGTCGAGCCGGGAGGAGGTCTCGATCCGTACGCCCAGGTTCCATGCGTGGGCTGCCATGCGGTCGGTCAGCTGTCCCCAGCCGCCGCGGATGAAGCGCGCCTCGGGAGGCAGGGCGGCGGCACGGTGGAGGCGTTCCTGCACGAAACGGGCGGAGAGCGTGCCGGGGTCGTGGTGGAAGAGGGCGACCGCGCTGTACGCGGCGGCCTGACGGGCGGCCTCGGGTCCGGCGACGCGGGTGGCCCAGGTGAGGAAGTCGGTGTCGACGGGGGCCTCTTCGGCCGTACGGAGGGAGTGGCGGAGGAAGCCGAGCGGCGGGGTGCGGCGCATGGCCCCGGCGCGGTGGAACCGGAAGCGGGCGGCTTCGCGCAGCGGCACGGGTGCGAGCGGGCCGAGGAGGCCGCGCTGGGTGAGCCAGGTCCAGTGGGGGCCGCCGTTGTAGATGGCGTGGGGGCCTTCGTTGGTTCTGTACGGGCCTTCGGCGGTGCGGGCGCGGCCGCCGAGGGTGTGGTGGGCCTCGTGGAGGGTGACCTTGGCCCCGGCCTCGGCGGCGGTGATCGCCGCGGTGAGTCCGGCGAATCCGCCGCCGATGACGGTGATGTGCTTCCTGTTCCGCTGCATCTCGTGCTCCCTCGTCCGGGTCTTGCACAGGGGACGGCGGAGGGGGCCCGGTCTGTGACATCGGGGGCGTTGTCAGTGGCGCACGTCACTATGGGCGCATGGCGACAGCGAAGAAGAAGGTGGCGGTCGTGCGTCGGCCGGAGGTGCGGTTGCCGCCGCTGGAGGCGTACGAAGGGGGGCTCGATCCGGACGGGGACTACGACGGCCTGGAGTTCTCGGGGCTCGATCTGGCGGGGCAGGACGGGGGAGGGGCGCGGTTCCTGGACTGTGCGCTGCGGGACTGTGCGATGGACGAGACACGGCTGGCCTCGGCGCGGGTCCTGGACTCCGTGCTGAGCGGGATCCGGGGTGTGGGCACGGACCTGGCGGGGGCGTCGCTGCGGGACGTGGAGATCGTGGACGCGCGGCTGGGTGGGACGCAGCTGCACGGGGCGGTGTTCGAGCGCGTCCTGGTGAGGGGAGGGAAGATCGACTATCTGAATCTGCGGACGGCGAAGCTGAAGGACGTCGTCTTCGAGGGGTGTGTGCTGAGCGAGCCCGACTTCGGGAGTGCGGTGCTCGAGAGGGTCGAGTTCCGGGACTGTGTGCTGAAGGGGGCGGACTTCAGCGGGGCGCGGATGAAGGACGTCGATCTGCGGACGGTGGAGCGTCTCGAGATCGCGCGCGGGGTGGACGCCCTGGCGGGCGCGGTGATCAGTACGGGGCAGCTGCTGGATCTGGCGCCGGTGTTCGCCGCGCAGCTGGGGGTGCGGGTGGAGGACTGAGGGGGCCGGGCGGGGGCTCGGTTACGGGAGGCGGGGGAAGCGGGCCTGGAGGTCCCAGATCGCCGGGTTGTCGCCTAGGCCCTCGTGCATGTCCGTGAGGTCGGCGATCAGGTCGTGCAGGAAGTCGCGGGCCTCGCGGCGCAGTTCACGGTGGTTGAAGGTGAGCGGGGGCTCGTCGCCCGGCATCCAGTCGGCCTCCACGTCCACCCAGCCGAAGCGGCGCTCGAAGAGCATCCGGTCCGAGGACTCGGTGAAGTCGAGCTCCGCGTACTGGCGCTGCGAGGACCGGCTGCCGCGCGGGTCGCGGTCGAGCTGCTCGACGATGTCGCACAGCGCCCAGGCGAAGTCGAGCACCGGCACCCATCCCCAGGCTGTGGACACCTCGCGGTCGGCCTTGGGGTCGGCGAGGTACACGTCCCCGCAGAACAGGTCGTGGCGCAGGGCGTGGACGTCCGCGCGGCGGTAGTCGGTCTGCGGGGGGTCGGGGAAGCGACGGGAGAGGGAGTAGCCGATGTCGAGCACGGAGACGATGCTCCCACGCGCACGGGACCCGGGGCGCACGCGCCGGCCCCGCCCGGTCTCCCTGCGCCCGTGCGCCGGGAGCCTCCCGCGCCCCAGGCTCCCCTCAGCCGCGCGTCCGGGCGTGCAGTGCGCGGGCCATGCGGGGGCCCAGCCAGCGCTTGAGGCGGCGCAGGGGTTCCAGCTGCTCCGCCACCCGGTCGATCCGGTAGTAGAGCTGTGGGGGGATGTGGGGGAGCAGGGGCGAGTGGCGCTGGCCCAGGAGCGCGAACATCTGGCGCGGCTCCAGGCTCATGTAGCGGGGGAGGTTCTCGTACCACTGGGCGCTGTAGCGGGCCGCGCTCTGGGCCGAGAGGAGCTCCGCGCGCCGCCGCCGGCCGTAGCGGGTCAGGGCGGAGTCGAGGTCGTCCCCGGCACCCTCGCGCAGGGCGTCCGCGAGGGCGAGGGCGTCCTCCAGGGCGAGGGTGGTGCCGGCGCCGATCGAGTAGTGCGTGGTGTGGGCGGCGTCGCCGAGGAGGACGAGGTTGCCGCGGTGCCAGGCGCGGGTGGTCAGGGTGCGGAAGTTGAGCCACTGCGCGGCGCCGTCGTCCTGCGCGCGGCCGATCAGCGGATGGTCGTCCAGGAGGTCGTGGAAGAGCTTCTCCAGCACGTTCAGGCTGTCGGCCTCGCTCATGGTGCCGAGCCCGAGCCCCGTCCAGGTCTCCGGGGAGCACTCGACGACGCATGTGGACTGCTCGCCGCTGAAGCCGTACGCGTAGCACCAGATCCAGCCGTGCTCGGTCTCCTTGAAGGCGAAGCTGAAGGAGTCGAAGACCTTGGTGGTGCCGAGCCAGATGTAGTGGTTGCGGCCGGTGGCGACCTCGGCGCCGAAGTCGGCGGTGTGGGCCTCGCGCAGCACGCTGTTGACCCCGTCGGCCGCGACGACCAGGTCGGCGTCCGCGAGTTCGGGGGCGTCGGGGCCGGTGATGCCGTGCTCGAACTCGACGCGTACGCCGAGCGCTTCGGCCCGTTCGGCGAGGAGGGCGAGCATCCGGCGCCGGCCGATGCCGAAGCCCTTGTCGCCGCGGTGGACGGTCCGCTCGTCGCGGACGATGGCGACGCCGTCGGTCCAGCGGACGGAGGCCTCGTCGATGGCGCGCGCCGACTCCGGGTCGCCGGCCCGCAGCTTGTCGAGGAGCCCGGCCCAGTAGGTCACACCCCAGCCGTAGGTGGAGCCGGCCGCGTTCCGCTCGTAGACGGTGATCTCGTGGGACGGGTCCTGCCGCTTCATCAGGATCGAGAAGTACAGGCCGGCGGGCCCACCGCCGACGCAGGCGATCTTCACATGCGCTCCCACAACGAGACGAGACGAACTGACACTCTGCGATAGCACGGTAACGCAGAGTGGCAGCGTCAGGGGAGCAGGCGCTGCTCCTTCGCCACGGCGACCGCGCCCGCACGTGTGTCCACGCCGAGCTTGGCGTAGATCCGGCCGAGGTGGGTCTTCACCGTCGCCTCGCTGATGAAGAGCGCGCGGGCGATCTCGCGATTGCCGAGGCCGTGGGCGAGCTGGCCGAGGATGTCCCGTTCGCGGTCGGTGAGGGTGGGCCCGGCGGCGCCCCGCATCCGGTCCATGACCCGGCTGGCGACCGGCGGGGAGAGAGTCGTACGGCCCTGGGCGGCGGAGTGGATCGCGGCGAACAGCTCCTCGGGGCGCTCCGCCTTCAGCAGGTAGCCGGTGGCGCCTGCCTCGATGGCGCGGGTGATGTCCGCGTCGGTGTCGTAGGTGGTGAGGACCAGGACGTGGACGCCGGACGTGGATCCCGCGATCCGGCGGGTCGCCTCGACGCCGTCGATGCCGGCGCCGAGCTGAAGGTCCATGAGGACGACGTCGGGTCGTAGCTTGGCGGCCATCGCGACCGCCTCCTCGCCGCTGCCGGCCTCGCCGACGACCTCGATGTCGGGGGCGCTGCCGAGCAGGGCGAGCAGCCCGGCGCGTACGACGGCGTGGTCGTCGCAGAGCAGGATCCGTACGGTCATGCGCCGGCCTCCAAGGGCGTGGACAGGGGGATCGCGACCGAGAGCACCGTGCCCTCGCCGGGGGTGGACTCCACGGTGAGTGTGCCGCCGAGCTGCTGGGCCCGCACCCGCATCGCGGGCAGGCCGTGGCCGCGGACGCCGCGCTCGCCGCTCGGGCGACCGGACCCGGCGTCGAAGCCGCGGCCGTCGTCGGCGATGTCGAGGACGACCTGGTCGTCGAGGTAGGTCAGGGTCAGGGCGGCGGACGTGGCCGCGGCGTGCTCGCGGACGTTGGCGAGGGCGCCCTGCGCGATGCGCAGCAGCGCCGACTGCACGCGTTCGGGCAGCGGGACGGGGGCGCCGTCGACGCGGAACGCGGCGGACTCGCGCCCCGCGAGCGTACGCAGCGCCTGCTCCAGGCCGCCGCCCTCGGCGAGGTCGGCGGGGGCGAGGTCGTGGACGAAGCGGCGGGCCTCGGCGAGGTTCCGTTCGGCGATGGACTCGGCCGTACGGACGTGGCGGCGGGCGGTCGACGGGTCGGTGTCCCAGGTGCGCTCGGCCGCCTGGAGCAGCATCTGCTGGCTGGACAGGCCCTGGGCCAGGGTGTCGTGGATCTCCATGGAGAGCCGCTGGCGCTCGGCGAGGGTGCCCTCGCGGCGCTCGATGGCGGCCAGTTCGCGGCGGGTGCGGATCAGGTCGTCGATGAGGGCCCGCTGCCGGTCGGCCTGCCGCTGCGCGTGGACGAAGACGGCGGTCGCGATCGCGGCGACGGCCGGCGGGGCGACGATCAGGTTCGGGTCGAAGCCGCCGTTGGAGAGCTGGACCTGCGCGGTGACCACGAAGACGGTGAGGAGGGCGACCAGGACGAGGGCGGCGCGCGGCGGGAGGGTGCGAAGCCCGGTGTAGAAGAGCGGCACCGCGCACCAGGCGAAGCTCGGCGCGAGGACCACCAGGACCATCCAGACCGCGACGACCGTGAAGAGCCAGGCGATCCGGCGGGGTGTGGCGCGGGTGCCGAGGACGGGGCCGAGGAGGTAGAGGGCGGCGAGGGCGCCGGAGAGGGCGACGATCCAGGGGCTGCGGTCCTCCCACGGGTGCCGCAGCAGGAAGCGGACCAGCGAGGCGCCGAGGAGGAGGAAGAAGGCGATGTGCATGACCCGCGCCAGCCAGCGGGCGTCCGGGTCCTGCTCCATCGCGTACCTCTCCCTCAGGGGCCCGGCCACGGCTCTGACCTGGGTCTACGTTTCCATCCTGGCCCGGGAGGACCACGGGGGCATCAACCGATCGGCTGACACCCCCGTCGTCCATCATGCGCGACGGGGGCAGCCGGTTCGTGGACCGTACGGGCCCGGAAACGGCCGGAGGATCGATGGCAGAGCGAACGAACGACACGCCTCGATCACCGTCACGGCCTCAGACCGTCACTGCCTCAAGGAGCCCTCCATGAAGAAGAAGATCCTCTTCGGTGCCGCCACCGCCGCCGTCGTCGCCGCCGGTACCTTCGGCGCCGTCTCCGCGAACGCCTCCGCCCCGGCCGCCGCGCCGGCCGTCGCCGCCAAGGCCGACGCGTCGAACAGCAACCTGCAGCAGACCACGCACCTGACGATCGAGGCCGCCACCAAGGCCGCGCAGGCCACCCTGGACGCCGCCGAGGACGAGAACCAGCGCATCACCGTCGCGGTCGTCGACCGCAACGGCAACACCATCGTCACCCTGCGCGGCGACGGCGCGGGCCCGCAGTCCTACGAGTCGGCCGAGCGCAAGGCGTTCACCGCGGTCTCCTGGAACGCCCCCACCTCCGTCCTCGCGGGCCGCCTCGCCCAGGCCCCGAACCTGAAGGACATCCCCGGCACCCTGTTCCTCGGCGGCGGCGTCCCGGTCACCGCCAAGGGCGCGCCGATCGCCGGCATCGGTGTCGCCGGCGCGCCGAGCGGCGACCTCGACGAGAAGTTCGCCAAGGCGGGCGTCGAGGCGCTCGACAAGTAAGCCCTGCGAGCAGGCCCGGCGAGCGGGTCCCGGGTACGGGACCTGTCCGCCGGTCACCTCGCCGGCCACCCCCGTCGGTGGCGCCCGGACCCCCGTCGGGCGCCACCGATGCCGTACGCCCGCCCTCCACCCGCGCGTACCCCTGCCTAAGATCGAATGGTGGACGTACGTAGCCGGGCCGCTCTGGCCACCGCCGTGGCCGCGCTGCTCGTCCTCGTCGGCTGCACCGGCGGCGGGGACGACGGTGGCGGTGGTGTGGACGTCGGCGGGGTGCGCGGCACGCCCGGCGCGGCGGGTCTGCGCGATCCGTACTTCCCCAAGCTCGGCAACGGCGGCTACGACGTGACGCACTACGCGCTCGACCTCGCCTACGACCCGAAGAGCGGCCGCCTCGACGGCACCGCCATGATCACGGCCCGTGCCACCCAGGACCTGAGCGCCTTCAACCTCGACCTCGCCGGTCTCACCGTCGACTCCGCCTCCGTCGACGGCGAGCGGGCCTCCGTCAACCGGGCCGGGAACGAGCTGACGCTGCGCCCGAGCGAGGACATCGACAAGGGCGCGGTCTTCCGTACGACGATCGCGTACTCCGGCCGGCCCGCGACGATCACCGGCGCGGACGGCTCGCAGGAGGGCTGGCTGCCCACCGTGGACGGGGCGCTCGCGCTCGGCGAACCGGTCGGCTCGATGGCCTGGTTCCCCGGCAACCACCATCCGTCCGACAAGGCGACGTACGACATCACGCTGACCGTTCCGCAGGGGACGCAGGCGATCTCCAACGGCGTACGGACCTCCGAGCGGACCGCGAACGGCCGCACCACGTCCGTCTGGCACTCCGCCGAACCGATGGCGAGCTACCTCGCGACCGTGGCCGTCGGGAAGTTCAAGACGCAGGTGTCCGCCACCCCCTCCGGGCTGCCCGTGCTCACCGCCGCCGACCCGTCGGTCGCAGTCAAGAGCGCCCCGCTGCTCGCCCGGATCCCCGAACTCCTCGCCTGGCAGGTGGAGAACTTCGGGCCGTACCCCTTCTCCTCCACCGGCGCGATCGTCGAGCGGAACGGCGACGCGGGCTACGCGCTCGAGACCCAGACCCGGCCGGTCTTCCCGCAGGACTCCCTGACCGTCGAGATCCTGGTGCACGAACTGGCTCACCAGTGGTTCGGCAACTCGGTCACGCCCGCCACCTGGAAGGACATGTGGCTGAACGAGGGCTTCGCGGTGTACGCCGAGTGGCTGTACGCGGAGGACTTCGAGGCCACCCCGGCGCAGGTGAACTTCGAGGCGGCCTTCGCCGCCGACGCCAACTGGGCCTTCCCGCCGTCCGATCCGCCGTCGGCGGAGAACCTCTTCGACCCGCCGGTGTACCAGCGCGGCGCGATGGTGCTGCACAAGATCCGGCAGCAGGTCGGCGACGAGGCGTTCTTCGAGCTCCTGTCCGGCTGGGCGGCGGAGCACCGTCACGGGAACGCCTCCACCGACGACTTCACCGCGTATGCGGAGGAGGTGACGGGGGAGGACCTCGACGCGGTGTGGGACGTGTGGCTGAACGGGGAGGGGAAGCCGAAGGGCCCGAACTAGGGGCGATCGGGAGCCGGGACCAGGACTCGGGATCAGCTGGCCGTCGGGGCCGGAACGCCGGAGCCCCGGCGCGGTCCTCGCGCCGGGGCTCCACCGTTCTGGCGTACGTCAGAGGTTGACGCCGAAGTCGCGGGCGATGCCCTCCAGACCGGAGGCGTAACCCTGGCCGACCGCGCGGAACTTCCACTCCGCTCCGTTGCGGTACAGCTCGCCGAAGACCATGGCGGTCTCGACGGCGGCGTCCTCGGAGAGGTCGTAGCGGGCGATCTCGGCGCCGCCGGCCTGGTTGATGATGCGGATGTACGCGTTGCGCACCTGGCCGAAGTTCTGCGAGCGGTTCACCGCGTCGTAGATGGAGACCGGGAAGACGATCTTGTCGACGTTCGGGGGCAGCGCGGCGAGGTTGACGTTGATCTGCTCGTCGTCGCCGCCGCCCTCGCCGGTGCGGTTGTCACCGGTGTGGACGATGGTCTGGTCCGGGGTGGCCTTGTTGTTGAAGAAGACGAAGTGCGCGTCGGAGGCGACCTTGCCGGCGCCGTCGACGCCGATGGCGGAGGCGTCGAGGTCGAAGTCGGTGCCGGTGGTCGTACGGACGTCCCAGCCGAGGCCCACGGTGACGGCGGTGAGGCCCGGGGCCTCCTTGGTCAGGGAGACGTTGCCGCCCTTGGAGAGGCTTACAGCCATGGGAAGTGCCTTTCTTCGTGACCTTCGTGATGTCGTCACACGGGATAACGCGGACGACGCCCTGCCGGTTCCACGGTGCGGAATCGGTGCGAAAACAGGATGACGTGCGGGAGCCGCTCCGGGGAACATGGATGCATGTCCGGTCCGTATTTCATCCGCGGCTCCGTCTCGCTCCCCGAGGCCGAGCTCATGTGGCGTTTCTCGCGGTCGTCGGGGCCGGGTGGGCAGCACGTCAACACCAGCGACTCACAGGTGGAGCTCCGCTTCGACCTGGCGTCGACGGAGGCGCTGCCGGAGGTCTGGAAGGCGCGCGCGCTCGAACGCCTTGCGTCGCGCATGGTCGGCGGGGTGGTGACGGTCCGCGCGTCCGAGCACCGCTCGCAGTGGCGCAACCGGGAGACGGCGGCGGTCCGCCTCGCCGCGCTCCTCGCGGAGGCGACGGCGCCCCCGCCGAAGCCGCGCCGGGCGACGAAGATCCCACAGGGCATCAACGAACGCCGGCTGCGGGTGAAGAAGCAACGCTCCGAGACGAAGCGGGGCCGCCAGGGACGCGACTGGGGCTGACGGGGTGCCCCGGTGCGGGCGCGGTCGTCAGGCCAGGCGGCGGTACTTGCCGCGGAAGTAGGTCAGCGGGGCGCCGTCCGAGGACGGGAAGGCGGCCGTCAGGACGCGCGCCACGACCAGGGTGTGGTCACCGGCCACCACGCGGTTCTCCGTGCGGCACTCCAGCGCCGCCAGGGCGCCGCCCACCAGCGGGGCACCGCTCTCCTCGCCGCGGGTGTACGGGACGTCCTCGAAGAGGAGCCGGTCGCTCACCCGGCCCTTCATCGCGAAGCGGCCCGCGATGTGGCGCTGGCTCTCGGAGAGGACCGAGACCGCCCACACCGGGACCTCGTCCAGCAGGTCGTCCATGCGGGAGCCGTTGCGGAGACTGACGAGCACCAGCGGCGGGTCGAGGGAGACGGACATGAACGCCGTCGCCGTCATGCCGACGTCCTCCCCGCGCGGACCGTCGTCCGGGTCATGGGCCGTCACCAGCACCACGCCGGCGGCGAGGCGGGACATCGCCGCCCGGAACTCGTCGTTGCTCACCCCCTCAGCATGAGGGATCGCCAGATCCGAGGCGGGGGGCGGGGCGGGGGTCGTCGTCAGCACACTCCGCACGCTAGCCTCGCCCCACGTCCCCGGCATCGGGCCCGGGGACCAGTCCACGCCCCCTCGCCGGTCCTAGGACCCCCGGCCCCGGGGCCACGCCCGCACGGTCCGGGGCCGTACCCCCACCGCCGTACCGCACCGTTCTCTTTGCGTTCAGGAAAGAACGGGAGCGCTTTCCGGCACCCCCTGCAACGCTTCATGACCTGGTGTGACTTGAGTCACAGAGCTCAGTATTTGTTGACCCTGTGTACCGGGTGCAACGCTCGCTGTGATTCAGTGGCAAGGACAATGCAGCACGAGTGTCGATGAGAATCCTGGAGTTGCTGTCGAGGTCTCGGGGAGAGCGAGCGATGGAGACCGAGTCGGAGCCGTACGTCCGTCTTGCGACCCTGCGGCAGCTGCATCAGGTCGTGGCCGACCTCAATACAGCCCGCAGTCTGGCGGACACCCTGCAGACCGTCGCCGACGGCATCGTCGCCGGCCTCAACTACGAACTGGCCTGCGTCAACCTCGTACGCCCCGACGGTGACCTCGTCGTCGCCGCCTTCGCCGGCAGCCCCGCCGCCGAGGCGCTCATCACCGGCCGCGTCGGCCCCCGCGAGTCCTGGGAACGCCGCCTCTCCATGGGCGTCGCCTGGGGCGACCTGAGGTTCATCCCGCACACCGAGGGCTGGGTCCTCATCGAGGACGACGTCCCGCAGTGGCACACAGAGGGCCCCGCCCCCCGCTTCGAGGACGAGTGGCACCCGCACGACCGCCTCTACGCCCCCATGTACGCCTCCGGTTCCAAACGCGAACTGCTCGGCGTGATCTCCGTCGACCGGCCCCGCAACGGCCGCCACCCCGGACCCTGGGGCCAGGAAGCCCTGCAGATGTACGCCTCCCAGTCGGCGATCGCGATCAGCAACGCCCGGCTGCGAGCGAACATGCAGCGCGCCCTCGTCCGCCTGGAACGCGAGCAGCAGGCTCTGCGCGCCAGTGAAGAGTCGTTCCGGCAGGCCTTCGAGTACGCCCCCTCCGGCATGGCCATCGCCGAGATGGGCGGCGACCAGCACGGCCGCCTCCTGCGCACCAACGACGCCCTCTGCCGCCTCCTCGGCCGCCCCGCCTCCGTGATGCGCCGCTACTCCTTCGCCGACCTCGTCCACCCCGAGGACATCGGGACCCTGCTCCGCACCTCCGCCGAGGGCGGCCGCGCCGAGCTCCGTCTCGGCCGCCGCGACGGCACCTACGTCTGGGTCTCCCTGCGCAACTCCGTCGTCGCCGACACCGCGGACGGCCCCCGCTTCCTCCTCACCCACGTCGAGGACATCGAGGAGCGCAAGCGCCACGAGCTCCAGCTCGCCCACCGCGCCTCGCACGACGCCCTCACCGGCCTGCCCAACAGCGCCGAACTGCGCTCCCGGCTCAGCGCCCGGATCTGCGAGCGCCCGCACGCCGCACCGGAGACCGACTACGACGCCCCGTACGGGCACGACCACAACTTCGGTTTCGACGCGAGCCCCGCCGGCGGACCGTACGACCATCACGTCCACTCCGTCGCGCCCGCCGGCGGCGAGGTCGACGACGGGACGAAGGGGCTCGCCGTCCTCTTCTGCGACCTCGACGGCTTCAAGTCGATCAACGACCGGTTCGGGCACCACACCGGCGACGCCGTCCTCATCGAGGTCGCCCGGCGCCTCACCACCGGCGTACGGGACGGGGACACCGTCGCCCGGCTCGGCGGTGACGAATTCGTCGTCCTCGCCGACGGCCTCGGCTCGGCCGACGCCGCCGACCTCGCCGTACGGCTGCGCAACGCCATCATTCCGCCGATCCGGGTCGACGGGCGGGCGGTCAGGGTCGGGGCGAGTTTCGGCATCGGCTGGGCCGAGTGCGGTATGACCGTCGAAGAGGTCCTGAACTCCGCCGACCAGCGGATGTACATAGAGAAGCGCTCCCGGGCGAAGATCCACCGCCGCGCCGGATAGCCCGATTCGCCCCCGTGCCCAGCCCCTGCCGCGCCGCCTCCCTTACCCACGGGTCACCTGCCGCTCGGTCAAGGGACGGATCGGCGGGTGGTCCGTTCGGGGTAGGCTCGGCCGGTCGGCGACGGCTGGCGAGCATGGATAGGAGTGACCAGGGATGGCTGCCGGTAACGACGGCGCGAACACGCCCGAGGACGACGATCCGTTCGGCTACCTGTACGCGGACGGCCAGGCGGCAGGCGCCCAGCCGCCCGGGCAGGCCGGTGGCTACGGCTACCCCGGTCCGGCCGCGCAGCCGGGTGTCCCCAGAACCTCGTACAACCAGGTCAGAACGGTCGGCGAGCGCCAGTACGGCGGTGGCCAGCCGCATGTGCCGCAGCAGCAGACCTACGGCGGCCAGCAGCAGTACGGCCAGCCGAACCCGCAGTACGCCGCGCCCGAGACGTACCCCGGTGGCGAGCGGACCCGGCAGTCCTCGATCCCGCCGCAGCGCGGCGGTGGCGGCCGCGGACCCAACACCAAGGGGCTGCTGATCGGCGCGATCGCGGTCGTCGCGGTCGTGGTGATCGGTATCACGGCCGCCGTCATCAGCAACAACGGTGACAAGGACGACGACGGCGGCACCGCGGGCGGCAAGCCGACCGGCGGTTCCACGCAGGTCCAGGAGGAGCCCTCCACCCAGCCCAGCGCCGACGACACGCCGGCCGCGCTGCCGCAGCAGGACGCGGCCACCCTGAAGCTCGGCGGATCCGCGCTCCTCGCCAAGGACATCAAGGGCGCCGAGGGCACGGACGGGCTGTATGTGACCGGCTTCAACACGGTCGGGTCCTCCGCGACCTGGCAGACCGAGGTGCCCGAGGCCGGCACGTACAAGATGGAAGTGCGGTACGCGATCCCGGCCAAGGACGCCAACGCCACCGTGACCGTCAACGGCAAGGCCAACACCAAGCCGATGAATCTGAAGAACTTCATCGGCTCCTCGGACCCGGACCCCGCGAAGAACTGGCAGACCACCTGGTCCCAGGTCTCGCTCGAGAAGGGTCAGAACACGATCAAGCTGTCGTGCGAGGCGGGCAACCAGTGCGACGTGATCTTCGACTGGGTGAAGATCAGCAACCTCTGAGTGCGGCGACGCGCGAAAGGCCCCGCGGAACCTGGTTCCGCGGGGCCTTCGTCATGCGGTGGGTGTCACGCCGCCTCGGCCTGCTCCGTCACCTTCACCCGGGTGAGCAGCTCCTCGTACGCCGTCCGGTCGAACTCGCCCGCGACCGGGGAGAGCACCGTGGCCGCCGACAGCGCGACCGCGCGGGTCAGCCGGTCCGGCCAGGGGAGTCCGTCGACGAGACCGGACAGCAGACCCGCGACGGCCGAGTCGCCGGCGCCGGTCGGGTTGCCGCGGACCGCGGCCGGCGGGGCGGCGAGCCACAGGCCGTCCGGGGTGGCGGCGAGCATCCCCTCCGGGCCGAGCGAGGAGACGACCGTGTGCGCGCCGCGGCGGCGGGCGTCGCGCGTGGCGCGGTGCGGTTCGCGTGAGCCGGTGAGCTGGGCGAGCTCGTCCGCGTTGGGCTTGACGAGGTCGGGGCGGGCGGCGATGCCGCGCCGCAGGGGTTCGCCGCTGGTGTCGAGCAGGACCGGGACGCCGGCGCCACGGGCGATGCGGATCAGCTCCGCGTACGCGCCGACGTGGATGCCGGGCGGCAGGCTGCCGCACAGGGCCACGGCCTGGGCGCCGGTGAGCAGTTCGGTGTAGCGCTCGGTGAGCGCGGACCACTCGGCGGGGGTGAGGTTGGGGCCGGGTTCGTTGAGCTGGGTGGTGTCGCCGGTCGCGGTGTCGACGACGGCGACGGTACGGCGGGTGGGCCCGGCGGTCGTCACGAGTGCGTCGGTCAGCGGCAGTTCGGCGAGGTGGGTGCGCAGGACCTCGCCGGTCGCACCGCCCGCGAAGCCGGTGACGACGGTGTCGTAGCCGAGGGCGGCGAGCACGCGGGCGACATTGAGGCCCTTGCCGCCGGGGCGCTCGATCACCTGTGTGACGCGGTGGGAGGCGTGCGGGGTGAGGGCGGGCACGCGATAGGTGAGGTCCAGTGCGGTGTTGAGGGTGACTGTGAGAATCACCTGCCGTAACCCCCGTACGCCGTCGAATGATCGTGGACCGGCCGGACCTGCCGGAACGGCCGTGGAACGCGCCCCGATCATGCCAAACAGAAGGCGGTTGGCCCAGTCCCCGGACCAACCGCCCCTCGGCGAAATCAGGCCACTTGGGGGACAACCACCCAGGTGCCCTTGCGCATCACGCCGGCGATGTCGAAGTTCTCGTCGAGGACGACGAGGTCGGCGTCCTTGCCGGGCTCCAGTGAGCCGACCCTGTCGTCGATGCCGAGCAGCCGGGCCGGGTTGGCGGAGATGGCCTGCACGATCGACTCGACGGGCAGGCCGTCGATGGTCGCCGCGCGCTTGAACGCGCGGTCCAGGGTGAGGGTCGAGCCCGCGATGGAGCCGCCCTCGACGAGGCGTGCGACGCCGTCCTTCACCTCGACGGCCAGCGGGCCGAGGGAGTACTGCCCGTCGCCGAAGCCCGCCGCGTCCATCGCGTCGGTGATGAACGCGACCCGCCGCGGCCCCGCGTGATGGAACGCCAGCTCCAGCGAGGCCGGGTGCAGATGGGTGCCGTCGTTGATCAGCTCGACCGTGATGCGCTCGTCCTCGAGGAGGGCGGCGATCGGGCCGGGGGTGCGGTGGCCGAGGGCGGGCATCGCGTTGTAGAGGTGGGTGGCGACGGTGGCGCCCGCGTCGATGGCCTCGACGGTCTGCTCGTACGTCGCGTCGGTGTGGCCGATCGCGGCGATCACGCCGTGTTCGGCGAGCAGGCGTACGGAGTCGATGCCGCCGGGCAGTTCGGTGGCGAGGGTGACCATCCGGGCCTGGCCGCGGGCGGCGTCGACGAGCTTGCGGACGTCGGCCGGGTCGGGGTCGCGCAGCAGCGTCTCGTCGTGCGCGCCCTTGCGGCACGGGGAGATGAACGGTCCCTCGAAGTGGATGCCTGCGATGTCGCCCTGCTCGGCCAGTTCGGAGAGCAGTCCGGCGCGGCGGCTCAGGAAGTCCATCTCGCCGGTCACGAACGAGGCGACGACCGTGGTGCTGCCGTGCAGGCGGTGGGTGTGGACGCCGGTGAGGATGTCCTCGACGGTGCCGGAGGTGAAGGAGGCCCCTCCGCCGCCGTGGTTGTGCATGTCGACGAAGCCGGGGACGACCCAGTGGCCGGTGAGGTCGAGCGCGGGCGCGTCGGCGGGCGCGGCGCCCGCGATGCGACCGCCGTCGACGATCACCCGTCCGTTCTCGACGATGCCGGTGGGCAGCACCACGCGGGCTCCGGCGAGAACTGTGGAAACGGCCATCAGGCGGATACCTCCGAGTCGAGGGAGAGCAGGTCCCAGGCGAGGAGGCCCGCGCCCAGGCATCCGGCGGTGTCCCCGAGGGCCGCCGGGACGACGGCGGGCAGCTTCTGGAACGTGACGCGTTCCTCCACCGCGGCCCTCAGCGGTGTGAACAAGGTTTCCCCTGCCTCGGCGAGACCGCCACCGATGATGAGCGTGCGGGGGTCCAGCAGGGTGAGCGCGGTGACCAGGCCGTCCGCGAGGGCGTCGACGGCGTCCTGCCAGACCCGGACGGCCCGGGCGTCCCCGGACTCGACGGCCTTGGCGCAGTCGGCGGCGTCGGCGTCAGTGTCGCCGGAGGCGGCGGCCCAGGCGTGGGAGACGGCGGAGGCGGAGGCGTACCGCTCCAGGCAGCCGCGCTGGCCGCAGCCGCACTCGGCGCCGCCGGGGCGGACGACGATGTGGCCGATCTCGCCGGCGTAGCCGTGGGCGCCCGCCTCGATGGTTCCGCCGATGCCGATGGCGCCGGCGATCCCGGTGCCCAGGGGCACGAAGAGGAAGCGGTCGGCGCCGTTCCCGGCGCCGATGCGGCCCTCGGCGAGGCCGCCGGTGCGGACGTCGTGGCCGAGGGCGACGGGGATGCCGTCGAGGCGCTCGCTGAGCAGGGCGCGCATCGGGACGTCGCGCCAGCCGAGGTTCGACGCGTAGACGGCGATGCCGTTCTCGGCGTCGACGATGCCGGGGACGGCGACGCCGGCGGCCGCGGCGGGCTCGCCGTACCGCTCCAGGCCGTGGGCGCGCAGCTCGGCGGCGAAGCCGAGGATCGTCTCGACGACGGCGTCGGGGCCGCGTTCGCGTCCGGTGGCGCGCCGTGCTTCGTGGAGCAGGGTGCCGTCCGTGCCGACGAGGGCGGCCTTCATGCCGGTGCCGCCCACATCGAGGGCGATGACGTGTCTCACGGGAACAGTCTCGCGCGTCGATGCCCGAAAGGTCTAGTCCACTGGCCGATATTGTTGCGCGGGCATACAAATTACCGGCGGGGGTGTGCCGCACTCGGGGGTGCGATGCCGAAGCGATACCCAAGTGGTGTAGACCTTATGCTTTTCCTCCTGTGAAAATCACAGCTCGACGACGAGCCAAAGAGGGTGGGGCAGCGCTGTGCAGCGGCGATTCCTTGGACTGACCGCGACCATCGCCGCGATGGGCCTGACCGCCGCGCTCTCCGGCTGCGGTCTCACCGGCGCCGACTCGGACGACGTGACCCTCAAGCTCGTCGCCGCCGACTACGACCTCACCGGCGGCGACACCACCAAGAAGTACTGGGACGAGCTCACCGCCGCCTACGAGGCCCAGCACCCCGGCGTGAAGATCGACGTCCAGATCGAGTCCTGGAACGACGTCGACCGCAAGGTCGCCGAGATGGTCGAGGCCGACCAGGCCCCCGACATCGCACAGATCGGCGCCTACGCCGACTACGCCGCCGCGGGCGAGCTCTACTCCGCCGACGAGCTGCTCTCCATCCCCGTCCAGGCCAACTTCCTCGCCCCGCTGGTCTCCGCCGGCGAGATGAAGCGCACCCAGTACGGCCTGCCGTTCGCCGCCTCCACCCGGCTGCTCTTCTTCAACGAGGAGCTCTTCGACAAGGCCGGCATCACCGAGCCGCCGACGACCTGGGCCGAGCTCGCCGCCGCCGCCGAGAAGCTGAAGGACGAGGACGTCCCCTACCCCTTCGCGCTGCCGCTCGGCCCGGAGGAGGCCCAGGCCGAGACGATGATGTGGCTGCTCAGCGGCGGCGACGGCTACACCGACGGCAGCGACCGCTACCGCATCGACTCCGACCTGAACGTCCAGACCTTCGACTGGCTGAAGAAGAACCTGGTCGAGAAGGAGCTCACCGGCCCCGTAGCCCCCGGCAAGCTCAACCGGAAGGACGCCTTCGCGGCCTTCTCGCGCGGCGAGGTCGGGATGCTCAACGGCCACCCCTCGCTCATGCAGGAGGCCGAGAAGAAGGGCGTCAAGGTCGGCAAGGTCGCCCTTCCCGGCGTCAACGGCAAGGCCAAGGCGTCCATGGGCGTCGCCGACTGGATCATGGGCTTCAAGCAGAACGGCCACCGCGAGGAGATCGGCACGTTCCTCGACTTCGTCTTCAGCGACCAGAACGTGCTGAAGTTCGCCGGCGGCAACGACCTGCTGCCTCCGACGGTCAGCGCGTACTCCCGCATGCAGAGCGAGGAGGAGCACAAGAACCTCCGGGAGTTCCTCAAGGAGCTGCCGAACTCCCAGCTCCCGCCGGTCGGCAAGACGTCCTGGGCCAAGGTCAGCGACAACGTCAAGCAGAACATCGGCAAGGCCGTCGCACCGGGACAGAAGCCCGCCGAGGTCCTGGCCAAGCTCGCCCGCGAGGCGACGGAGGCGGAGAACGCGGAATAAGTTGGCTCGTATGACCAACGATGTGGAACCGGGAGAGAGCCGGGCGCTGGGGGATCGGGAACGTGCCGTTCTCGCCCTGGAGCGCCGCTCCTGGCCGGGCCCCGGCGCCAAGGAGCGCGCCGTCCGCGAACAGCTCGGCCTCTCCGCGACCCGCTACTACCAGCTCCTCAACGCGCTCCTGGACGACCCGCGCGCCCTGGAACACGATCCGGTGACCGTCAACCGGCTGCGCCGGGTCCGTGCGGAGAAGGAGCAGCGCCGCTGAGTCCGCGTCGGTAGGGTCGTCGTATGGTCAGCAGCCTTCCGCACCCGACCACACCCGCAGGCCGCGACGGCCTGGCCGCGCTCCTCGCGCGGCCGGACAAGGCCGTCGTCGCCCTCGACTTCGACGGGACGCTCGCCGAGATCGTCCCCGACCCCGAACAGGCCCGCGCCCACCCCGGCGCCGTCACCGCGCTCGCCGCGCTCGCCCCCGAGGTCGCCTCGGTCGCGGTGGTGACCGGCCGCCCCGCCGGGGTCGCCGTCCGCTACGGCGGATTCGCCGGCGTCCCCGGCCTCGAACACCTCGTCGTCCTCGGCCATTACGGCGCCGAACGCTGGGACGCCGTCACCGGCACCGTCCATGCCTCCGCCATCCACCCGGGCGTGGCCTCCGTCCGCGCCGAACTCCCCGGTTTCCTCGACAGCGTCGGCGCCTGGCCGGGCACCTGGATCGAGGAGAAGGGCCGGGCGGTCGCCGTCCACACCCGCCGCTCCACCGACCCCCAGGCCGCCTTCGAGGCCCTCAAGGCACCCCTCGCCGACCTCGCCGCCCGCCACGGCCTGGTCCTGGAACCCGGGCGCATGGTCCTCGAACTGCGCCCCCCGGGCATGGACAAGGGCGTGGCCCTGGCGGAGTACGTACGGGAGGTGGGCGCCGGATCCGTCCTGTACGCGGGCGACGACCTGGGCGACCTCCCGGCCTTCGCCGCGGTGGAGAAACTCCGCTCGAACGGCACCCCGGGCCTGCTGGTCTGCAGCGGCTCCACCGAGGTCCCGGAACTCAGCGACCGGGCCGACCTGTCCGTGCCGGGGCCGGGCGCGGTGGTGGGGTTCCTCGCGGCCTTGGCGGAGCGGATTCGCCCACGCTCCGATGATCAGCCCTGACGGCCGGTCCTGACGGTCAGTCCTCGCGCAGCGCCTCCAACTGCTTCAGGAACCACTGCTGCGGCGGCAGCGCCGTTGCCGCCGCGGCCAGGCGTTTCGAGCGGTCCGTGCGCTCGCTCGGGGGCATCGTCAGGGCACGGTGCAGCGCCCGGGCCGTCTCGGACACGTCGTACGGGCTGACCGTCAGCGCGTCCTCGCGCAGTTCGTCGTACGCCCCCGCGCCCGTCGAGAGGACCAGGACACAGCCCGACTCCGACACCACCGGGATCTCCTTCGCCACGAGGTTCATCCCGTCGCGGACCGGGTTGATCAGCGCCACGTCCGCCATCCGGTACGCCGCGAGGGAGCGCGGGAAGTCGTCCTTCACCGACAGCAGCACCGGCTGCCAGTCCTCCGTGCCGAACTCCGCGTTGATCTCCTCCGCCAGCTCCGCCACCGCCGCCGTGTACGCGCGGTAGACCGCCAGGTCCTGCCGGGACGGGTACGCCGAGGCCAGATGGACGACCCGGTCGTGCCACTCGGGCCGCTCGCGCAGCAGCTCCCGGTACGCGAGCATGCCGCGGACCACGTTCTTCGACAGCTCCGTGCGGTCCACCCGCACGATCGTCATGCGGTCACCGACCTCGGCCCGCAGCCCGGCGAGGCGCTCGTCGACCTCCGGGCGGTGGGCGAGGGCGCGCAGTTCGTCGCCGTCCACACCCAGGGGATGGACGGCGACCCGGGTACGCCGCGCCGTTCCGCCCGCTCTGTGGTGGTGCACGCCGCGCCAGGAGGCGTCGGCGGGCAGCACTCCCTCGGCCACCCCGCCCGCACCGTCGACGCGCGCGCCCTCGATGAACGCCGAAGCCCATCCCCAGGTGTGGAAACCCAGCTCGTCCGCGCCGAGCATCCCCCAGACCAGCTCCTCGCGGATGTCCTGCGGAAGCATCCGCGCGTACTCCGGCGACACCCACGGCGTGTGGGTGAAGTGACCGATCCGCAGATCGGGCCGCAGCTCCCGCAGCTGCCCCGGCACCAGCGCCAGGTGGTAGTCCTGCACCAGCACCGCCGCGCCCTCCGCCGCCCGCGCCGCCAGCTCCTCGGCGAACGCCCGGTTGTAGGCCCGGTACGACTCCCACCTGCGCCGGAACTCCGCGTCGAAGACCGGCTCGCGCGGGATGTCCCACAGATGGTGGTGCAGGAACCACAGCACCGAGTTCGCGATGCCGTTGTACGCGTCGTCGTAGACCGCCGGCTCGACGGCCAGCATCCGTACGCCCGGCTCGGAGACGCCCCTGCGGACCGCCTCCCGGTCCCCGTCCGACAGCGCCGCGCACACCCAGACACTGTCCTCGGAGGACACGGCACTCAGCCCGGAAACGAGGCCGCCCCCGCCGCGCCGGGCACTGAGCGTGCCGTCGGCGGCGAGGGCGTACGAGACCGGACCCCGATTGGACGCCACAAGCACAGAAGCCATGTGCCGAACCTAGCCCGTCACGTAAACGCTCAAACGTACGTATACAAGTGTGGCGAATCCACGCCGTCGGGGCGCGTCAGGGTTCGCGCAGATGCCCGCGTCAGGGCTGGCGTCGGCTGCGCATGGCCGCCTTCGCCACCGCGCCCGTCGCCGCCAGAGCGAGGGCGAGCCCCCCGAGCAGCCACAACCGCTCACCGTTGCCGCCCGTCTCGGCCATAGAACCGCCGGGCCCGTGCGCGGCGGGGCGCGCCTGGTGGGTGATGGGGTCGGGGTCGGGGTCGGGGATCGGCGTGGGCGAGGCCGTGGTCCGGATCGGTGAGGGGGACGGGGACGGGGACGTGGGGGACGGAGACCACGAGGGAGCCACCGCGACCGTCGCGGCCCGCGGATGCGTCGGGGGCGGAGTCGGTGTCGGTGTCGGAGTCGTGCTCTCCGTGTCCTGCACGGGTACGGAGAAGGCAAGCGCGGAGGCCACGTAGGTGTCGCCCGCCGTATTGAAGGTCAGGTCGGCCGACCTCGCCCCCTCCGGGATCGCCCCGTCCGGGAGGTCGAAGGCCTTCACGTCGATGCTCAGATTGTTGGCCGAGTCGGGGGAGACGGCGCCGGCGTCCCCGCCGACGAAGAAGTTGTTGATGTTGCCGGTGCGGGCCTCGGTGACGTTCTTGCCGTTCACGAGGAACATGTCCCCCGGCATGTTCCAGTCGCCCTCGTACGCCGTCACGCTCGCCCGCGCCCGGCCCGCAGTCCGGTGGAAGCCGTCGACGGTGACCGTCGTCGCGGGGGAGGTGGAGCGCTGGAGCACGTGTCCGCCGTAGACGTACACCTGGCGGCGGTCCGGCGCGTGCGTCTGCTCGGGCCCCGGGTACGAGTAGACGACCGTCAGGGACCAGCCGGCCACACAGCCCTTGCCGTTCGGTGCCCAGACGTTGCCGACCGCGACCCGCGTGGCGCCGCCGCGGACATCCGCGAAGGCGGCGGTGACGTCCGACTCTCCCGTGTAGTAGTGCGGGCCGGTGACCTCCTCCGGGTCCGTGACCATGGAGTCGATGGACACCTCCGTCTCCGGCGCCGCGCCGACCCGGATGTGCGGCGGGGTCGTCGCGTGGTCGCCGGGCGAGGGCGCCGCGTCGGTGCCGGCGAGGTCGCAGCGCTTGAGCTGTGCTCCGCTCGGCCCCTTGTACGTCCCGTCGTTGCCGCCCCAGAAGAGCCGGGCGTACGCGACCTCGGCGCCTGCGGGGATCTCCACCCGGCCGGTGCTGGAGCCGTAACCGGCGGCCATGGAGGCGGTGTTGATGCGCTTCATGGCGAAGGTGTTGTTGGTGTCGCCGCCCTGGCCGGTGGCGGCGGTGGCGCAGCGCGCGGCCAGGTCGGCGGGGGCGGTGGGGCAGCCCATGACCGTGTTGCCGACGGTCGTGAAGTCGCCGTACAGGGAGGCGTCGTACCGCACGCCGAAGGGCTCCACCACGTCCGCCGCGGCCGGTCCGGCCGCGGCGAGGGACAGCGAGCCGAGCGCGCCGATGGCGAGGACGAGCGCCACCGGCAGTGTGGTCATCCGATTATTGAAGCGCATGAAACGGAAATTTAGTTAAAAAGCATCATCATTCGGTGTTACGCCACGCGGCGGCGCGCGTACTCCGTGATGTCGATCATCGGCGGCCGCTCCTCCGTGTCGACGGCGTACGTCCGTGGCGTGAAGCCCTTCCCCTCGCCCGTCTCGTCCCGCTCGAACTGTGTCAGCAGCGGCCGCACCAGATGCCCGCGGGACAGCCGCAGCTGCGCGGTCCGGTAGATCGCCGCCGCCATCCGCCCGAGCGCCCGCTCGTCCTGGTGGCGGTGCTTACGGACCCCGACGTCGACCTGCGCGAGGGCGTCGAGGCCGACCGTGTGCAGCGCGTCGACGAGCAGCCCCAGCTCCACTCCGTAACCGACGGGGAAGGGCAGCCGCTCGAGCAGCGAACGCCGCGCCGCGTACTCGCCGCCCAGCGGCTGGACGAAGCCGGCCAGCTGCGGCCAGTGCAGATTCAGCAGCGGCCGGGCCACCAGCTCCGTCACCCGCCCGCCCTGACCTGGGGTCTTGCCGGAGGCGAGCGGGTCGACCCCGGTGCTCAGCGGGCGGTCGTACATCGCCTTCACGAAGTCGACGTCCGGTTCGGTGAGGAGCGGGCCGACGATGCCGGTGACGAAGTCCGCGGAGAAGTCCCGCAGATCCGCGTCGACGAAGCAGACGATGTCGCCACTGGTCACCATCAGTGACCGCCACAGCACCTCGCCCTTGCCGGGCACGGCCGGTATCCGCGGCAGGATCTCGTCGCGCGCCACCACCCGCGCCCCGGCCGCCGCCGCGACCTCGGCCGTACGGTCCGTGGAGCCGGAGTCGAGCACCACGAGCTCGTCGACCAGCGGCACCGCCTCGGACATCAGCTCCCGGCGGATCACGGAGACGATGTCGCCGACCGTCGCCTCCTCGTCGAGCGCAGGCAGCACCACGCTGACCGTCGTCCCCCGCTTGGCGGCCAGCAGCTGCTCCAGCGGACGGTCTGCCACGGACCAGGACCGCCGGCCCAGCCAGCGCTCCACCTCATCCAGCAACGTGATCTCCATCTCGCGGTTCGGACGACCATCTCAGGCGTCCATGCCTTCGGTTACAGTCTTGAACAACGCGGATGCCCGATGCATGTCGGGGTGCCATCCACGTCCTACAACCGAATACCGCTCATCCAGAGGGGCAGAGGGAAACGGCCCGTTGAAGCCCCGGCAACCCTCCAGTCGGTCTCGTCCGCAGTCGTCCGTACTGCGCCCGCGAGGCTCCCGGCTAGGGAAGGTGCCAAATCCGTCTCATGGCGACGTTCGTCATGGGAAAGATGAGGAGAAAGGGCCTCGCCTCCATGGCTGTACAGACTGTTTCCACCACCACTTCGACGGTTGACCTCGGTCCGGCTTCCGGACTCTCCTGTCGTGAATGCGGTGAGAAGTTCCCCCTCGGTCCCATCTTCGCCTGCGAGCTCTGTTTCGGCCCGCTCGAAGTCGCCTACGACCTGCCCCTGGGCGACCCGGAGGCGCTGCGCAAGCAGATCGAGGCCGGCCCCGCCAACATCTGGCGCTACGCCCCGCTGCTGCCCGTCCCCGCCGACGTCGCCGAGAAGCCGAACCTGAACCCGGGCTGGACCAAGCTCGTCCAGGCCGACAACCTCGCCCGCGAGCTGGGCGTCGAGCCGGGCAAGCTCTACGTCAAGGACGACTCCGGCAACCCGACGCACTCCTTCAAGGACCGCGTCGTCGCCCAGGCCCTCGAGGCCGCCCGCGCCTTCGGCTTCACCACCCTGTCCTGCTCCTCCACCGGCAACCTGGCCGGCGCCGTCGGCGCCGCCGCCGCCCGCGCCGGCTTCCGCTCCTGCGTGTTCATCCCGCACGACCTGGAGCAGGGCAAGGTCGTCATGGCCGCCGTCTACGGCGGTGAACTCGTCGGCATCGAGGGCAACTACGACGACGTCAACCGCTTCTGCTCCGAGCTCATCGGCGACCCGCTGGGCGAGGGCTGGGGCTTCGTCAACGTCAACCTGCGCCCGTACTACGGCGAGGGTTCCAAGACGCTCGCGTACGAGATCTGCGAGCAGCTCGGCTGGCAGCTCCCCGACCAGCTCGTCATCCCGATCGCCTCGGGCTCGCAGCTCACCAAGATCGACAAGGGTCTGCAGGAGCTCATCAAGCTCGGTCTCGTCGAGGACAAGCCGTACAAGATCTTCGGCGCGCAGGCCGAGGGCTGCTCCCCGGTGTCGACGGCCTTCAAGGCCGGCCACGACGTCGTACGGCCCCAGAAGCCGAACACCATCGCCAAGTCGCTCGCCATCGGCAACCCGGCCGACGGCCCGTACGTCCTGGACATCGCGCGTCGCACGGGCGGTGCGGTGGAGGACGTCGACGACGAGCAGGTCGTCGAGGCGATCAAGATCCTGGCCCGGACCGAGGGCATCTTCGCCGAGACGGCGGGCGGCGTGACCGTCGGCGTCACGAAGAAGCTGATCGAGGCCGGTCTCCTCGACCCCACGCTCACCACGGTCGTGCTCAACACCGGTGACGGCCTCAAGACCCTGGACGCGGTGGCCGATACCTCGCAGGCGACCGCCACGATCCGCCCGAGCCTGGACGCGTTCCGCGAAGCCGGCCTGGCCGGCTGACGCCCGCGACCGACGGGGTGCCGGGGCGGCCCGGCGCCCCGTCGGCTCCCATCCATCCGTCATCCGTTCCCGCCCCGAAGGTGAACCACCCATGAGCGTCAAGGTCCGCATCCCCACCATCCTCCGCACCTACACCGGCGGCCAGGCCGAGGTCGCCGCCGAGGGCGCGACGCTCTCGGAGGTCATCGCCGACCTGGAGAAGAACCACACGGGCATCGCCGCCCGCGTCCTGGACGACCAGGGCAAGCTGCGCCGCTTCGTGAACGTGTACGTCAACGACGACGACGTCCGTTTCGAGCAGGGCCTGGAGACGGCGACGCCGGACGGCGCCGGCGTCTCGATCATCCCGGCGGTCGCCGGCGGCTGCTGAGCCCCCGGGGCGACCGTGGAAAGGCCTTTGAGTCACCCACGGTCACCTGAGTTACCCACGGTCACTTGAATTGCCCCCTCCGCCGGAGAAGCGGTGGGGGCAATTCTGCATGGTTGAGCGGGGTAGAGTTGGGGAAGTCCCCCTGACTTCCCTTCGCTGCTTGTGCCAGACGCATATGAGAATGCGCCCGCACCCGACAAGAAGCAGCCAAAGTGTTCGAGTGTTGTGTACCTTCTGCGCACTTTGACGGGCCCGACTTGCCCCGGGATTCAGTGAATTCTCCTTAATTCTCCTTTCCGTCGCGCCCAGATTTCTCGTCCGATTGACCTGTTGCAGAGGGCAGTTGGACAGATACATTCAGCCGCGGTCGACGCGTTCCGGCGCAGGGTCTGACCCGGGTCCGCGAAGTGCGGTCCCGCGCAAGGGCCAGTAATAGGGGAGTTAGGCATGGCTCAGGGCACCGTCAAGTGGTTCAACGCGGAGAAGGGCTACGGCTTCATCGCGGTCGACGGTGGTGCGGATGTATTCGTCCACTACAGCGCGATCCAGATGGACGGTTACCGCACCCTTGAAGAAGGTCAGCGGGTCGAGTTCGAGATCTCGCAGGGCCAGAAGGGTCCGCAGGCGGACATGGTCAAGCTCGCCGTCTGAGCACGGCGCGATCGGCCACCACGTACGCACTCACGCGTTCTCTACGTCGAGGGGTGGGGCCCCGGTCCACGGTGGGGGGCCCCCCCCCCGGGGGGGGGCGGGGGCCCCCGGCCCCCGCGTCGCCGTGTGTCGGGAGCGTTGCGGTCCACCGACGGGTTTTGCCCGACGTTAACTCCGGCCTCTTGACGACCCGTTGTCGGCGTTCTCACTATGTTCCCCATCGCGCAACCCATCGTGCAATGCGCAACAACCGAGGAGCCCATCGTGTCGCATGAGGTTCGTGCCGTCGTTGCCGTCGAGAAGGGCGCACCCGTCGAGGTGCGGACGATCCTCGTCCCCGACCCCGGTCCCGGCGAGGTTCTCGTCGCCGTGCAGGCCTGCGGGGTCTGCCACACCGATCTGCACTACCGGGAAGGGGCGATCAACGACGACTTCCCGTTCCTGCTCGGCCACGAGGCGGCCGGCACCGTCGAATCCGTGGGCGAGGGAGTCACCGACCTGGCGCCGGGCGACTACGTCGTCCTCGCCTGGCGCGCCCCCTGCGGCACCTGTCGCTCCTGTCGCCGCGGCCGCCCCTGGTACTGCTTCGACTCCCGCAACGCGGCCCGTCCCATGACCCTGTCGGACGGCACGCCGCTCTCCCCCGCGTTGGGCATCGGCGCCTTCGCCGAGAAGACACTGGTGGCGGCCGGACAGGCGGTGAAGGTCGACCCCGCCGCCCGGCCCGAGGCTGCCGGCCTCATCGGCTGCGGCGTGATGGCCGGTTACGGCGCGGCCGTGAACACCGGACGGGTCGGCAACGGCGACACGGTGGCCGTGATCGGCTGCGGCGGAGTCGGCAACGCGGCCATCGCGGGCGCCTGTCTGAACGGGGCCCGCAAGGTCATCGCCGTCGACATCGACGACAGGAAACTGGATCAGGCGGAGAAGTTCGGCGCCACGCACACGGTCAACTCCCTTGGCACGGACCCCGTCGAGGCCGTGCGCGCGCTGACCGACGGCTTCGGGGTGGACATCGCCATCGACGCCGTCGGCCGCCCTGAGACGTACAAGCAGGCCTTCTACATGCGGGACCACGCCGGGGTGCTCGTCCAGGTCGGCGTCCCCGACCCCGAGATGAGGATCGACCTCCCCCTGATCGACCTCTTCTCGCGCGGCGGCGCGCTGAAGTCGTCCTGGTACGGCGACTGTCTGCCGAGCCGCGACTTCCCGATCCTGATCGACCAGTACCTCTACGGTCTCCTGGACCTCAACTCCTTCGTCACCGAGACGATCGGGCTCGACGAGGTCGAGAACGCCTTCGCCAAGATGCATCGCGGCGAGGTCCTGCGCTCGGTGGTGATCCTGTGACCGACGCCGTGCCCACGTCTCCCCGCGTCGTGGTCGTCGGCGCCGGCATCGTGGGCTGCTCGCTCGCCGACGAACTGACCGCCCGCGGCTGGACCGATGTCACGGTCCTCGACCAGGGCCCCCTGCCCGCCCCCGGCGGCTCCACCTCCCATGCCCCGGGCCTCGTCTTCCGTACCAGCCCGTCCAGGACGCTCAGCGCCTTCGCCTCGTACACCGTGGAGAAGTTCCGCTCGCTGGAGGTCGACGGGCTGCCCTGCTTCAATGCCGTCGGCGGGCTCGAACTGGCCACCACCGAGGAGCGCTGGGCCGAGCTGCACCGGAGGGCCGGGTACGCCGCCTCCTGGGGGATCCGTGGCGAACTGGTCTCGGCCCGGCGCTGCAAGGAGCTGTGGCCGCTGCTCGACGAGAGCAAGGTCGTCGGCGGGTTCCACACCCCGGACGACGGCCTGGCCCGCGCGGTGCTCGCCTGTCGCGCCCAGCGGGAGCGCGCCGAGTCACGCGGTGCGCGCTTCCTGGAGCGGCACACGGTCACCGGCATCGAGCGGGAGGACGGCCGTGTCACCGGGGTCGTCACCGACCGGGGTGTCTTCCCGGCCGACCACGTCGTGTCGGCGGCCGGTTTCTGGGGCCCCGTCGTCGGGCGGATGGCAGGCGTCGACGTCCCGTTGCTGCCGCTCGCCCATCAGTACGCGAAGACCGCGCCCCTTCCGGAGCTCGCCGGCGTCAACGATCCTCTCGAGGAGGCCTCCCGGCCGATCCTGCGCTTCCAGGACCGAGATCTGTACTTCCGCGAGCACGTCGACCGGATCGGCATCGGCAGTTACGCCCATCGGCCGCTGCCCGTCGACCCGTTCGCCGTCCCGGCCTACGACGAGGCTCCGGTCATGCCCTCCTCGTTCCCCTTCACGTCCGAGGACTTCGCGCCGAGCTGGGACGACTGCCGGGAGCTCCTGCCCGCGCTCGCCGGCAGCGAGATCGAGGAGGGATTCAACGGCGTCTTCTCCTTCACCCCCGACGGAATGCCGCTGCTCGGCGAGGCCCGTTCCCTGCGCGGCTTCTGGCTCGCCGAGGCCGTCTGGGTCACGCACTCGGCGGGGGTCGCCAAGGCCGTCGCGGAGTGGATGGTCGACGGGCGCCCCTCCCTCGACGTCCACGAGTGCGACCACACCCGCTTCGAGGACGCCCAGCGCTCCCCCGCGTACGTCCACGACCGCGGCGCCCGCCAGTTCGTCGAGGTCTACGACGTGCTGCACCCGCTGCAGCCCATGGAGGAGCCCCGCCCGCTGCGGGTGAGCCCCTTCCACACCCGTCAGCGGGAGCTCGGCGCGTCCTTCCTGGAGGGCGGCGGCTGGGAGCGTCCGCACTGGTACGAGGCGAACGCCCCGCTCACCGAGTCCCTCGCCGTGCCTGAGCGGGACGCCTGGTCGGCCCGACACTGGTCGCCGATCGCCGCCGCGGAGGCCCGGGCGACCCGCGAGAAGGTCGCCCTCTACGACATGACACCGCTGCGCAGGCTGGAGGTCACGGGACCCGGCGCGCTCGCCTTCCTCCAGCGGATGACCACGAACAACCTGAACAAGAAGCCGGGCGCCGTGACCTACACGCTGCTGCTCGACGAGAGCGGCGGCATCCGCTCGGACCTGACCGTCGCGCGGCTGGCCGCCGACCGCTTCCAGATCGGCGCCAACAGCCGGGCGGACGAGGACTGGCTGCTCCGGCACGCCCCGGGTGGGGGTACCTCCCGCTCGAGCGAAGCCGGGAGCGGGGGAGTGCACATCAGGGACATCACCTCCGGCACGTGCTGCATCGGCGTGTGGGGCCCGCTCGCCCGCGCCCTCGTGCAGCCGCTGACCCGGGACGACTTCTCGCACCGCGGCTTCGGCTACTTCCGCGCCAAGGAGACGTACCTCGGCCATGTGCCGGTGACGGCGATGCGGCTCAGCTATGTCGGTGAACTGGGCTGGGAGTTGTACACCGGCGCCGATCTGGGACTGCGGCTCTGGGACACCCTGTGGGAGGCGGGGCAGGAGCACGGGGTGATCGCCGCCGGACGGTCCGCCTTCAACAGCCTGCGGCTGGAGAAGGGATACCGCTCCTGGGGCCACGACATGACCACCGAGCACACCCCGTACGAGGCCGGTGTCGGCTTCGCCGTCCGGATGGACAAGGGCGACTTCGTCGGACGGGCCGCGCTGGAACGGGCCGGCGAGCCCCGGCGCCGGCTGACGCCGCTGCTCCTCGACGACCCGGCCGCCGTGGTCCTCGGCAAGGAGCCGGTGTACGTGGAAGGCCGGGCCGCCGGGTACGTCACGAGCGCGTCCTACGGCTACACGCTCGGCCGCTGCGTCGCGTACGCCTGGCTGCCGCCGCTCGCCTCCGGAAGCGCGGTGCACATCGAGTACATCGGCGAGAAGGTCCCCGCCACCGTCGCCGACGAGCCGCTGTTCGACCCCGACATGAGCCGTATCCGCCGCTAGGAAAGGTTCCAGGGATGTCACCCACCTATGACGTGATCGTCGTCGGCCTCGGCGGGATGGGCAGCGCCGCCGCCCACCATCTGTCCGCGCGCGGTGCCCGTGTGCTGGGCCTGGAGAAGTTCGGTCCGGTGCACAGCCGCGGCTCCAGCCACGGTGGTTCGCGCATCACCCGGCAGTCCTACTTCGAGGACCCCGCCTACGTGCCGCTGCTGCTGCGCGCGTACGAGCTCTACGAGGCGCTGGAGCGCGACACCGGCCGGGACATCGCGACGCTGTGCGGCGGCGTGATGGTCGGCAGGCCCGGGTCCCGCACCGTGTCCGGCTCGCTGCTCTCGGCCCGGCAGTGGGACCTGCCGCACGAGATGCTCGACGCGAAGGAGATCCGCCGCCGCTTCCCCACCCTGACCCCCACCGACGACGAGGTGGCGCTGTACGAGGCACGGGCGGGGCTCCTGCGCCCGGAGAACACCGTGGCGGCCCATCTCCAGCTCGCGACGCAGACCGGCGCGGACCTGCACTTCGAGGAGCCGGTGGTGCGCTGGGAGCCGTACCGCGACGGGGTACGCGTCCACACCGCCGAGGACACCTACACCGCCGGCCAGTTGGTGATCTGCCCGGGTGCCTGGGCGCCCCGGCTCCTCGCCGACCTGGGGGTGCCGTTCACGATCGAGCGGCAGGTCATGCACTGGTTCCAGCCCGAGGGCGGCACCCGTCCCTTCCTGCCGGAGAACCACCCGATCTACATCTGGGAGAGCGCGGACGACGTCCAGTTCTACGGCTTCCCCGCGATCGACGGCCCGGAGCTCGGTGCCAAGGTCGCCTTCTTCCGCAGGGGCACCGTGTGCACCCCGGAGACCATCGAACGGACCGTGCACGACGACGAGGTCGCGGCCATGGCCGGCCGGCTGTCCCGGCACATCCCCTCGCTGCCCGGCCGCTTCCTCAAGGCCGCCACCTGCATGTACTCCAACACCCCCGACGAGCACTTCGTCATCGCACGCCATCCGCGGCACCCCGAGTCGGTCACCGTCGCCTGCGGGTTCTCCGGCCACGGTTTCAAGTTCGTGCCCGTCGTCGGCGAGATCCTCGCCGACCTGGCGCTGACGGGCACCACCGAGCACCCCATCGAGCTGTTCGATCCGCGGCGCCTGTCCGCCGCACCCGCCTGAGGAGCCCGCCATGACGACCATGCCGCTGCCCCCGAGTCTGATCGCCACGCTCCCCGGCCACTTCTACACCGACCCGGAGATCTTCCGGCAGGAGCAGGAGCGGCTCTTCGAATCGATGTGGTTCTGCGCCGTACGCGGCGCCGACCTCGCCCGGCCCGGCGCGTTCCGCACGGTGCGCATCGGCCGCGAGAGCGTGATCGTCACCCGTAACCGGAGTGGCGAGCTGCGCGCCTTCCTCAACGTCTGCCGGCACCGCGGCGCGCAGCTGTGCACCGCGGAGTCCGGCGAGGTGCGGCGCACACTGCAATGCCCGTACCACGCCTGGACGTACGACCTCGACGGCAAGCTGATCGCGGCGCCGAACCTGGTGAAGATGCCCGACGTCGACCGCACGGCCTACGGTCTGGTGACGGTGCACCTGCGCGAATGGCTGGGGTACGCGTGGGTGTGCCTGGCCGACGAACCGCCGTCGTTCGAGGAGACCGTGGTCGGCGCGGCCGTGGAACGGCTCGGCGACGCCGCCTCCATCGAGCGGTACGGCACCGAGAACCTCGCGCTCGGCAAGCGCATCACCTATGACGTGAAGGCCAACTGGAAGCTGATCGTCGAGAACTTCATGGAGTGCTACCACTGCGCCACCATCCATCCCGAACTCACCGATGTGCTCCCGGAGTTCGCGGACGGCTACGCGGCCCAGTACTACGTGGGGCACGGCGCCGCGTTCGCCGAGGAGGTCAAGGGGTTCACCGTCGACGGCAGCGAGGGCTTCGCCCGTCTGCCGGATGTGGCCGAGGAGCAGGACCGGCGCTACTACGCGATCACGGTCAAGCCGACCGTGTTCATCAATCTCGTCCCCGATCATGTGATCCTGCACCGGATGTTCCCGCTCGCCGAGGACCGCACCGTCGTCGAGTGCGACTGGCTGTACGCGCCCGAGGTCGTGGAGTCCGGCGCCGACGTCTCCCGGTCGGTGGAGCTCTTCCACCGGGTGAACGTGCAGGACTTCGACGCCTGCGAGCGCACCCAGCCGGCGATGGCCTCCCGCGCCTACCGGACCGGCGGAGTGCTCGTGCCCACCGAGCATCACATCGAGATCTTCCACGCATGGCTGCTCGAAAAGCTGCGGTCCCACCCCTCCGGCCAGGCGTGATCACCGTCACATTCGGCATGGATCGCGTCCGTGCGGTGAGACACCAAGCTGCCAGGGCGCCTTCGAACGGCGCTGACCAGGAGGAACGAGAGACATGCCCGAACTCTTCATCGGCGGTGCGTGGCGGTCCGCGCTCGACGAGCGGACCCGTGAGATCCGCTGCCCGGCCGACGGCAGCCTGGTGGCGGTGGTCGACGAGGCCGGCGGCAAGGACACCGTCGAGGCCATCGCGGCCGCACGCCGCGCCTTCGACGAGGGCCCCTGGCCGTCGACCCCGGCCGCGGACCGCGGCGACCTGCTTCTGCGCGTCGCCGACCTGCTGGTACGCGACAAGGACGCGCTGGCCCGCGCGGAGTCCCTCGACACCGGCAAGCGGCTGGTGGAGAGCGCGTACGACATGGACGACATCGCGCACTGCTTCCGCTACTTCGGCCGGCTCGCGGCAGCCGAGACGGGCCGGGTGATCGACACCGGCGGCGCCGGCGCCGACAGCCGGGTCGTGTACGAGCCGGTGGGGGTCTGCGGGCTGATCACGCCGTGGAACTATCCGCTGCTGCAGACGGCCTGGAAGGTCGCCCCGGCGCTCGCCGCGGGCAACACCTTCGTGCTGAAGCCGAGCGAGCTCACCCCGCACACCGCGATCCACCTGATGCGGCTGCTCGCGGAGGCCGGGCTGCCGGACGGCGTGGCGAACCTGGTGCTCGGCGCGGGCCCCGAGGCGGGCGCGCCGCTCGCCGACCATCCCGACGTCGACCTGCTGTCCTTCACCGGCGGGCTGCAGACCGGCCGCCGACTCATGGCGGCGGCCGCCGGGACGGTGAAGAAGGTCGCGCTCGAACTGGGCGGCAAGAACCCGAACATCGTCTTCGCGGACGCCGATTTCGAGGCCGCCGTGGACATGGCGCTGACTGCGGTGTTCCTGCACTCGGGGCAGGTCTGCTCGGCGGGTGCGCGGCTCCTGGTCGAGGACTCGCTGCACGACCGGTTCGTCGACGAGGTCGTGCGCCGGGCCGGGGAGATCCGTCTCGGCGGACCCTTCGACGAGCGGGCCCGGACCGGACCGCTCATCTCGGCCGCCCATCGCGCCAAGGTCGAGGCGTATGTGGAACGGGGTCTGGCGGAGGGCGCGGTGCTGCGCTGCGGTGGCGCCCGGCCCGAAGGGCCCGCGTATGACCAGGGCTTCTACTACCTGCCGACGGTCCTCGACGACTGCCGCGCAGGGATGTCGGTGGTGCGGGAGGAGTCCTTCGGGCCCGTCCTGACGGTGGAACGTTTCCG
This sequence comes from Streptomyces sp. NPDC056222, assembly GCF_042264065.1. NCBI lineage: Bacteria > Bacillati > Actinomycetota > Actinomycetes > Kitasatosporales > Streptomycetaceae > Streptomyces > Streptomyces sp. NPDC056222. The sequence goes on from NZ_JBHJTL010000015.1 coordinate 113,422, forward strand.
CGACGGCGACGAGGACCAGGCGGTCCGGCTCGCGAACGACACCATCTACGGACTCGCGGGCGCGGTCTGGACGAGCGACGAGGCGCGGGCCCGCCGGATGGCGGCGCGGCTGCGCCTGGGCACGGTGTGGATCAACGACTACCACCCCTATCTGCCGCAGGCCGAGTGGGGAGGGTTCAAGCAGTCCGGCACGGGCCGAGAGCTCGGGCCGAGCGGGCTCGCCGAGTACCGCGAGACGAAGCACATCTGGCGCAACACCTCACCGGAGCCGCAGGGCTGGTTCGCCTGACGCGACCTCTACCGTTCAGGAGTCACACCATGGCAATCGCTCCACCGTCCCAGGCTGCCGACGACGCCGAGCTCGCCGAGTTCGGGTACCGCCCCGAACTGAAGCGGACGCTCGGCAACTTCCACACGTTCGCGGCCGGCATCTCGTACATATCGATCCTCACCGGCACCTTCCAGCTCTTCTACTTCGGCTACGCCAGCGGCGGCCCCGCCTACTGGTGGTCGTGGCCGATGGTCTTCGTCGGCCAGTTCATGGTCGCGCTCTGCTTCGCGGAGCTGGCGGCCCGCTATCCGGTCGCGGGCTCCATCTACAACTGGGCGAAGAGAGTGGGCAATCCGCACATCGGCTGGCTGGCCGGCTGGATGATGCTCATCGCCTCGGTCGTGTCCATCGCGGCCGTGGCGCTCGCCTACCAGCTGACGCTCCCCCAGATCTCTTCGTTCTTCCAGTTCGTCGGGGACGGCTCGGGGACGTACGACGTTGCGACCAACGCGGTGCTCCTCGCCGCCGGTCTGATCCTCTTCACCACGGTCGTCAACGCCTTCGGCGTGAAGCTGATGGCGCGGATCAACACCGCGGGCGTCTTCCTCGAACTCATCGCCACCGTCGTCCTGATCGTGCTCCTCGCGATCAACGTCGTCCGGGGTCCGGAGGTCGTCACGGAGACGGCCGGCACCGGCGACGGGCAGAGCTTCGGGTACCTCGGGGCGTTCCTGATCGCCTCGCTCGCCTCGGCCTATGTGATGTACGGCTTCGACACCGCGGCCTCACTGGGCGAGGAGTCCCTGGACCCGTCCCGCAACGCGCCGCGCGCGATCATCCGGGCCATCGTCGCCTCGTTCGTCCTGGGCGGGCTGATCCTGATCCTGGCGCTGATGAGCGTGTCGAGCCTGCGGGGCGAGAAGCTCTCCACGGACGGGCTGCAGTACGTCGTCCTCGACGTCCTCGGACCGACGGCCGGCAAGGCCATGCTGTGGTGCGTGCTGATCGCCGTCACCGTCTGCGCGCTCGCGGTGCACACCGCGGCCGTACGGCTCGCCTTCGCCATGGCCCGGGACAACAACCTCCCCGCGTCCGGGCGGCTCGCGAAGGTCAGCCCGCGCTTCGGCACCCCGATCCTGCCGACGGTCGTCATCGGCGTCCTGGCACTGGCGATCCTGCTGGTGAACATCCGCCAGCCGCAGATCTTCACCGTGGTCACCAGCATCGGCATCGTGATGATCTACGTCGCCTATCTGCTGGTCACCGGGCCCATGCTGGTCGCCCGGCTGCGCGGCCGATGGCAGCCCGCCGAAGGGAAGTTCTCGCTCGGCCGCTGGGGACTGCCCGTCAACATCCTGGCCGTGCTGTGGGGCGGGGCGATGACGCTCAACCTCATCTGGCCGCGAGCGGCCGTCTACAACGCCGCCGCCCCCTACCACTGGTATCTGCGCTGGGGCGCCGTCCTGTTCGTCGGCGCGATCGCGCTGGGCGGCTTCGCCTACTACTGGTTCGTCCAGCGGCACCGTACGGGCGTCCTGGCGGAACACGCCGCCGTCACGTCCCCCGAGACCGCTGCGTTGAAGAAGGAGGTCACCCCCTCATGACCGAGACGTTCGGCAGCGGAGAGTTCGACTACGTCGTCGTCGGCGGTGGAACCGCGGGCAACGTCGTCGCCGCACGGCTCAGCGAGGACCCGTCCGTGACGGTCTGTGTGCTGGAGGCGGGGCCGAGCGACGTCGGGAACGACGACGTCCTCAAGCTGGAACGGTGGATGGGGCTGCTGGAGTCCGGCTACGACTGGGACTACCCGGTCGAGCCCCAGGACAGCGGCAACAGCTTCATGCGGCACGCCCGTGCCAAGGTGCTCGGCGGCTGTTCCTCGCACAACTCCTGCATCGCCTTCTGGGCACCGGCGGAGGATCTGGACGACTGGGCGGGCGCCGGCTGCACGGGCTGGAGTGCGGCGGACCTCTTCCCGCTGTACCGCCGTCTGGAGAACAACGACGCCCCGGGCGACCACCACGGCCGGACCGGACCCGTCAAGCTCCGTACCCTCAAGGGCGGGGACCCGTGCGGCGAGGCGCTGCTCAAGGCGTGTGCCGAGGCCGGCATCCCCACGACGCCCTTCAACAGCGGCTCGACGGTGGTGCGGGGCGCGAACTGGTTCCAGATCAACTCGGACGAGAACAACATCCGGCAGTCCTCCTCGGTCGCGTACCTCCATCCGATCCTGGGCAAGCGCCCCAACCTGGAGGTACGCACCGGGGTACGGGCGAAGAAGCTGGTCCTCGACGGGCGGCGCTGTGTCGGCGCCGAGTACCTGGACCCGGACCTGATCCACACCCGGACGGTCCGCGCCCGCCGCGAAGTGATCGTCTCGTGCGGTTCCATCGACACGCCGAAGCTGCTGATGCTGTCCGGCATCGGCCCGGCGGAGCATCTGCGGGAGACGGGTGTCGAGGTGCTCGTGGACTCCGCGGGAGTCGGCGAGAACCTTCAGGACCACCCCGAGGGCGTCATCATGTGGGAGGCGGCGCAGCCGATGACCACCACGTCCAGCCAGTGGTGGGAGGCGGGCATCTTCTACGACACCGAGCCGGGTCTGGACCGGCCGGACCTGATGTTCCACTACGGCTCGGTGCCCTTCGACATGAACACCAGCCGGCACGGCTATCCGACCTCCGAGAACGCCTTCTGTCTGACGCCCAACGTCACCCGTGCCAAGTCCCGGGGCACGGTGCGGCTGCGTACCCGTGACTACCGTGACAAGCCGAGGGTCGACCCGCGGTACTTCACGCACGAGCACGACGCCCGGGTGATGACGTACGGCCTCAAGCTCGCGCGCCGCATCGCGCAGCAGCCCGCGCTCTCGGGCTGGGCGGGCGCCGAACTCGCGCCGGGCCCCGACGTCCGTACCGACGACGAGCTGCTCGACTACATCCGCAAGACGCACAACACCGTCTACCACCCGGCGTGCACGGTGAAGATGGGTGCGGACGACGACCCGACGGCGCCGCTCGACGCCCGGCTGCGGGTCAAGGGGGTGGAGGGGCTACGGGTCGCCGACGGGTCGGTGATGCCGGACCTCGTCACCGTCAATCCGTGCATCACGACCATGATGATCGGTGAGAAGTGCGCCGATCTGCTCCGCGAGGACGGGTGACGGAGCGCCCCCCCCCCCCCCCGCCCCGGGGGGGGCGCGCACAGCCCCGAAGGGGTGGGTTGCGGCGGGGCGCATTACGGGGTGGAGGGGTGGGGGGTGGGTAAAAAACAG
>NZ_JBHJTL010000016.1:0-33629 GCF_042264065.1 Streptomyces sp. NPDC056222
TGCCCCTTTTCGGGGGGGGGGGCGGCCCCCCACCCCCGGGGCCCGGCCGCCGGAATCAACAGCTGGGACCTACTTCGCCGTGGCCGGAGCGCCGACCGTGGCCTTCTTCTCGCCGCCGGAGGGGGCGGCGGCAGGTGCGGTGTGCGCGGCCGAGGCCACGGCGGTGCGCCGCAGACCGAGGACCGAGACCACGACGATGGCCACGGAGAGGCCGGTCGTGAACCAGAAGGCGCCCTGGAAGCCGCTGACCGGGATCGTCGCGACCTTGGCGCCGTGCACCACGCCGGCGAGGGCGACGCCGACAGCGAGGCCGATGCCGACGCCCAGCTGACGGCTGGAGTTGAACAGACCGGAGGCCAGGCCCATCTGCGGTCCGCTGACACCGCTGGTGCCCGCGATGGCGGTGGAGATCATCATCACGGTCACGCCGAGGCCGATCAGCACACCGCCGGGCAGCACGCCCAGCCAGTACGAGCTGTCCGCGGTCACCTGCGCCAGCAGCCCCGCACCGGCGGCCAGCAGCACACCGCCGGCGATCAGCACGTTGCGGGCACCGAGCCTGTGGGTGAGCTTGACGACCGGGAGGCTCGCCAGGAAGACCACGAAGGCCTGCGGGAAGAAGCCCATGCTCGCCCGCAGCGCGGAGTAGCCGAGCACCTGCTGCATGTACATCGTGATGAAGAAGGTCGACACCGACATCACGCCACCGGACAGGAACGCGATCCCGTTGCCCGCCGACAGCGCGCGGTTACGGAAGATCGACAGCGGCACGAGCGGCCCGGAGACGCGGGTCTGGACGATCAGGAAGGCGATCAGCAGGGCGGCGCCGCCACCCAGCGAGACGAGGACGCTCGTGGCGCCCCAGCCCTCGTCGGAGGCCTCGGTCAGACCGTAGGTGAGGGCACACATCGCCGAGGTGACCAGGATCGCGCCGGGCAGGTCGAGCTTGGAGGAGCCGGTGCCCTTGTGGTCGGCGAGGAGCCGACGGGCGGCCAGGGCGACGAGCAGGATGCCGACCGGGACGTTGACGAGCATCACGGCGCGCCAGGTCAGGAACTCGGTGAGCAGACCGCCCGCGACCACACCACCGGTGAAGCCGGCCGAGGAGACCGCGCCGAAGACGCCCATCGCCTTCACGCGCTCGGGGCCCTCGGGGAAGCCGCCGGCGATCATCGCGAGGACGGCGGGGGAGACGGCGGCGGCCGACAGGCCCTGGACCGCGCGGGCGAGCACGAGGATCCACGGCTCGTTGGCGATGCCGCCGACGAGCGAGGCGATCGTGAAGACCGCCAGACCGGTCACGAACATGCGCTTGCGGCCGAAGACGTCACCGGCACGGCCGCCGAGCAGCAGGAAACCGCCGTAGAAGAGCGCGTACGCGCCGACGACCCACTGCAGTCCACTGGCGGTGAACCCGAGGTCACGCTGCATGGCGCCCAGGGCGACGTTCACGATGGCGAAGTCGAGGACGAGCATGAACTGTGCGGCGCACAGCAGGCCGAGCGGCGGCCGGGTGGACCCGGCCGTGCTGGTGGAGCTGGTCATGATGTTCCTTTCACGGGGAGACGAGCGGGAGCGGGGGATACCGGCGAAAGTGATTGGCCGGTAGGGTCTGCGGGATGACGGAACCCAAGCGCGTGCGACAGCCGGGCGACCGTGAGGTGGCCCCCGGCCGGCTCGCTCTGGTGCAGTCCTTCGTCAACAGCGTCAATGTCGAGTTCGGGCCGGACGAGTTCACGTCCGTCGCGGGGCTGACGCGGTGGATGGAGCGGCAGGGCTTCCCCGCGGGAGCCCTCGCCCCCTCCGAGCCCGACCGCGTCGAGGCGGTCGAGGTCCGGGAGGCGCTGCGCGCCCTCATGCGGGAGAACAACGGCGCCGACGTCGACCCGGCGGCCCGCGCCGTCGTCGAACGCGTCGCCGCCGACTGCCCCTTGGTCCTGGCCTTCGACGCCGACGGCGTCCCCGGCCTGCGCCCCGGTGGCACCGGCACCCGGGGCATGATCGGTCAGATCCTGGCGATCGTCGTCGAGGCCGCCGGCGACGGCTCCTGGCAGCGGCTGAAGGCCTGTCACGAGCACCGCTGCGAGTGGGCCTTCTACGACCGGGCCCGCAACCGCAGCGGCCGCTGGTGCTCCATGGCCGTCTGCGGCACGCGCTCCAAGATGCAGACCTACCGTCAGGGGCTCCGGACCCCGGCCGGCGCCCGCTGACAGCAGCGCGGCCACGGACCGTACGGCGTCCGCCGGCCGTAACGCGCCGACCGGACTCTCGGCCACCGGGGCGGTCACGGCGCGTACTCCTTGCCGAGCAGCATCCGCGCCACGGTCAGCTTGGTGGCCGCCGCGGTGCCGTCCGCGAGCTGGAGGCCGATGACGTCACGCAGCCGCTGGGCGACCGGGCCGTCCTCGCTCCACCCCTGGTGGCCCATGGTCAGCAGCGCCTGGTGCACCGCCTCCACGGCCGCCTTCGGCGCCCACCACTTGGCCATGTTCGACGGGATACGGGGATCCTCGCCCCGGTCCGCCTTCCACAGCGCCTCGAAGGAGACCAGCCGGGCCGCGTGCAGCAGCGTGGTGTGCTCGACGAGCGGGAACACCACCGACTGGAAGCGGCTGATCGGCTGCCCGAAGGCGGTGCGCCCGGTCGCGTGCGTGTACGCCTCGGCGAGGGCGGCGTCCCCGACGGCGATCGCCATCAGCGCGATGTACGCCCGGGAGACCCCGAAGCCGCGCATCACCGCGCCGAAGCCCCCGCCGGGCGTCCCGACCAGGTCCTCGGGCCCGACCCGCAGACCGTCGAAGACGATCCGGCCGCGTCCGCCGGAACGGCAGCCGAGGTCGGTCAGCGTCTCCTTGCGGACCCGGTCGCCGTCGAGCCGGGTGTAGAACGCGCTGATGCCGTGCGCGCCCTCGCCGCCCGTCCGGGCGAAGACCAGCGCGTGGGTGGCGTACGCGGTGACCATGATCGAGGTCTTCTCGCCGGAGAGCAGCCAGCCGTCGCCGTCGGGCTCGGCGCGCATCTCGATGCCCGCCGCGTCCGTCCCGTGCCCGGCCTCCGTCAGCGCGAGCGCGACCACGGCCTCGCCGCGGGCGATCGGCGGCAGCCAGCGCTCCAGTTGTTCCGGGCTCCCGTTGGCGGCCAGGACACCGCCGATGAGCGCGGCGTTGAGCACGGGGAAGCACACGGACAGATCGGCCGCCGCCAGCTTCTCGAGCGCGATGCCCGCGCTGACCGCGTCGAGCCCCTGCCCGCCGTACTCCTCGGGCACCCGCAGCGCGAACAGACCGGCCGCGGCCATGTCCTCGATCAGACCCGGGCGGTACGCGCCGCGCCGGTCGTTCTCCTGTCGGTGCGGGGCGATCTTCTCGCCGGCGAACTCCTCTATGCGCTTGGCCAGTTCGTCCTGCCGCGCGGTGAAGGCGTAGTTCATGAGGCCGTGCGTCCTTCCTGGGCCCGGAGCCGGTCCCGCAGAGCGAATTTCTGGATCTTTCCGGAGGGTGTCCTCGGCAGCGCCGGCACCAGTTCCAGCCGCTCGGGCCAGTACGTACGCGCCATGCCGAGCCCGGCGAGGTGGCTGCGCACGCCCTCCAGGTCGGGGGCGGCCGCGCCGGTGGTCACGAGGAACGCGCAGGCGCGCTCGCCGAGCCGCTCGTCCGGGTAGCCGACCACGGCGACGTCCCTGACCACGGGGTGGCGCAGCAGAGCCGCCTCGACCTCCACCACCGGGATGTTCTCGGCGCCCCGCATGATCACGTCCTTGACCCGGCCCGTGATCCGTATCCCGCCGTGGCCGTCGGCCCGGGCGAGATCACCCGTGTCGAACCAGCCGTCCGCGGTCAGCGAGGCGTCGTACACCTCCTGGCGCCGGAAGTAGCCCAGGCACTGGGCGGACCCGCGCACCTGGAGATGTCCGGCGGTGCCCGGCGCCACCGGCTCGCCGTCCTTGCCGACGATCCGCACCTCCATGCCGGGCACGGTGGTGCCGTCGCTCTCGGCGGCGCGCAGCGGCGGCTGCTCGGGGCGGGTGACGGTGACACAGCCGTTCTCCGTCATGCCCCACAGCGCGTACACCCGGCAGCCGAGCACCTCGCGCGCGTCCTCCACGAGCAGCGGCGCTATCGGCGCGCTGCCGGTGGCGAAGCTGCGCAGCGCCGACAGGTCGTGGGGCGTCTCGCGCTGGGTGTGGATCAGGTCGGAGAGGAAGGTCGGGGCGCCCATGAAGAAGGTCACCCGCTGCTCCTGGAGCGTCCGCAGCATCTGCCGCGGATCCCAGCGGTCCACCTGCACGGCGGTCGCGCCGAGCAGCAGCGGCATCACGAAGTTCCAGGTGAACCCGGCCTGATGGGTGGTCGGCGACCCCATCGCGGTCACCTCTGAACCGGTCAGACCGAGCACGTCGGCCTGCGCCTTGTTCATCGAGTACAGGGTGTTGTGGCTGTGCAGCACACCCTTGGGCTCGCCGGTGGTCCCGGAGGTGAACATGATCTGGGCGGCGTCGTCCGGCCCGGCCTCGATCGCGTCGAGGGAGGCGAGCAGCTCCGGGTCCGGCTCGGGCTCGTACAGATCGCGTGCGAAGTCCAGCGCGCCGGCCTCGATGTCACCGGTCCCGGCACCGAGCAGCACCCGGTGGCGCAGGGTCGGCACGGCCTCGGCGAGCTCGGCGCTCATCTCCCCGTAGGAGAAGCCGCGCACCTCGGCGGCGGCGATGTAGACCGGGCTCGCGGTGAGCCGGGTCATGAACTCCACCTCGCGCCGGCGCATCACCGGAACCACCGGACCCGCGATCGCGCCGACCCGGGCGGCGGCCAGGCAGAGCGCCACCAGCTCCCAGGAGTTGGGTATCTGCAGAGTCACCACATCGCCGCGGCGGACCCCGAGGCGGAGCAGACCGACCGCGAGCCGGTCGACCCGCCGGGCCAGCTCGGCATAGGTCAGGGTCTCCTGATCGGCTCCCTGGTAACAGACCAGAGCCGGCTTGTCCGGCTGCTCACGGGCCCAGCGGCGCAGATCGTGCAGGACGGTCTCGTCCCGCCACCAGCCGGCGGCGCGGTAGGTGTCGGCGGCGGTCAACGGATGCCCCCACGGCGTGAATCGAGCGAGGCACGGGCACGCTCGGCGATCGCCCGCGCGCTGACCCCGCCCCGTTCGAGCAGATAGCGCTGGCTCCCGGCGACGGGGACGAACTCGTCCGGCAACGCCATCCGGTGCACCCGCACCGGGCGTACGGCGCTGAGCGCCTCGGCGACCGCCGAGCCGAAGCCGCCGGAGCTCCAGTGCTCCTCCACGGTGATCACCGTGTCGCGCACACCGAGCGAGCTCAGCAGCGCCGGGGTGTCCAGCGGCTTGACGGTGTGCAGATGCAGCACGTTCGCCGTGATGCCCTCGGACTCCAGCAGGTCGGCCGCCTCCAGGGCGGCGAGCGTCGGGTACGGCCCGCAGGCCGCCAGCGTGATGTCCGTACCGTGCCGCAGCTGCTGGGCCTTGCCGAGCCGCACCGGCGGACCGGCGGGCAGATCGGGGGTGGCGCCCCGGCCGAGCCGGAGGTAGACCGGGCCGCCCAGCGTGAGCGCCTGGCGCAGCAGGTCCTCCGTGCTCGCCGCGTCGCCCGGGACCACCACGGTCATGTGGGGCAGGGCCCGCATCACCGCGAGGTCCTCCAGGGCGTGGTGGGTCGGGCCGAGATGCCCGGCCGACACCCCGGAGTGGGTGGCCGCGATCAGCACCGGAAGGTTGCCCATCGCGATGTCGATCTTCACGGCCTCCACCGCGCGGGAGGAGGCGAACGCCGCCATGGTGTTGACCAGCGGGATACGGCCCTCCCGGGCGAGGCCGGCGGCCGTGCCCATCAGGGTGTGCTCGGCGATGCCGAGGTTGAGGTAGCGGTCGGCGGCGGAACCGAAGTCCACCCCGCCGAACAGTCCGGTGTCGCTGTCCAGGACGACCAGCCGCGGCTCGCCGGGGAGCAGTTCGGCGACCGTGTCGCGGTAGACCTCGCGGGCGGCGCGGGCCGGAGCGGGGGCGGGAGCCGTGGTCATCGACGGTCACCGCCCGTCGGGGTGCCCGCCGAGGCACGGACCGCGTTGAGCGCCCGCTGGTGCTGCCGTCCGCTCAGTCGGGCGTAGTGGCTCTTGGCCTGGCCCTCGATGAAGGGCACGCCCTTGCCCTTGACGGTGTGGGCGATGATCACGGTGGGCCTGTCCGGGTCCGCGGGCAGCGTCAGCGCACCTGTCAGCGCCTCCGCGTCGTGGCCGTCGGCCTCGACGACGCGCCAGCCGAAGGCCCGCCAGCGATCGGCCAGCGGCTCCAGGGAGTTGACGGACTCGGTGCCGCCGGTGATCTGGAGACCGTTGCGGTCGACGATCGCGGTGAGGCTGTTCAGCCGGTGTGCGGAGGCGACCGAGGCGGCCTCCCAGACCGAGCCCTCCTGGAGCTCGCCGTCGCCCATCACCACGAAGCAGCGGCGGGCCGAGCCGTCGAGGCGGTTGGCCAGTGCGTAGCCGACGCCGAGGGCGAGACCGTGACCGAGCGAGCCGGAGGCGATCTCCACGCCGGCGATCTCGGGGTGCGGATGGGCCATCAGGTGGCTGCCGGGCCTGGCGTACTCGTCGAGGTCCTCGGCCGGGAAGTAGCCGGCCTCGCAGAGCGTCGCGAACAGGGCGATACCGCCGTGCCCCTTGCTCAGCAGCAGGACGTCGCGCTCGGGCAGGCCGGGGAAGCGGGGGTCGTGCCGCATGACCCGGAAGTACAGGACGGACAGGATCTCGACGAGCGACATCGACCCGCCCAGGTGGCCGCCCTCGGGGCCGGCGCACATGGCGACGATGTGCTCCCTGATCCGGCCGGTGATGTCGGCGAGCTCAGCCGCGTCGGGGCCGGGTGCGTCCGGGCGGCGCTCGTCGAGGCCGGTGCCGGTGAGATCGGTGCGGGCGGGGGCGCCCCGCAGCAGAGGCGGGCTGCTCATGCCTGGGTCCTTTCGGCTGGTACGTGAGGCGGCTGATGGGTGGGGCAGGGCTGCCGAGGTGAGGCGGCGGAGGGTGCGGGGGTGACGGTCAGTTGGGGTGCAGGCCGGTGAACTCGAGGCCGCGCGTCTCGGGCTCCCCGAAGCGCACGTTCATGCACTGCACCGCGTTGCCCGCGCCGCCCTTGACGAGGTTGTCCAGCGCCGCGATCACGGTGACGGTCGCCGCGCCCCGGTCCAGGGCGAACCCGACGTCGCAGAAGTTGGAGCCGGAGAGGATCTTGGCGTCGGGGAAGCGGTGCATCCCGCGCCGGGCGGCGACGATCCGCATGAAGGGCTCGTCGGCGTAGCGGCTCCGGTAGGCGGAGCGGATGGCGCGCTCGTCGACTCCGTCGGCCAGGGTCGCCCGGCTCAGCAGCTGGACGCCGCGGACCGCTTCCACACCGGTCGCCGACATCCGTACGGTGTGCCCGGTGGCCTGGGCGATCTCCGCCTCGTGCCGGTGCCGGGTCGGGGCGAACACCCGGAGGGCGCCGCTGCGTTCGGCGTGCAGGTTCTCCGCGCCCGCCTTGGCTCCCGAGCCGCTGGAGCCCGTCCTGGCGTCGACCGTGACATCGCCCGTGATGAGCCCGGCCTCGGCCAGCGGGACGAGGGAGAGGATGCCGGCGGCGGCCATGCAGCCCGGCACGGAGATCCGGTCCGCGGTGCGCAGTCGCTCGCGGTGGAGCTCCGGAAGCCCCTGGACGAAGGTGCCGATCAGCTCGGGGGCCGAGTGCGGGGTGCCGTAGTAGTCCTCGTACACCTCGGGGTCGCCGAGTCGGAAGTCGCCGGAAAGGTCGATGACGACATTCGCCCTGGTGAGGAACTCCGGCATCCGCTGCATCGTCTCGCGGTGCGGGGTCGCCAGGAACAGCACGTCGACACGGGGGAGTTGGTCCTCGGACGAGAACGTCAGCCGGGTGCGACCGCGCAGATTGGGGTGGACGCCGTCGATCTGACGTCCCTGGAGGGTGCGCGAGGTGGCGGCCACCAGATCGACCTGGGGGTGGTTGACGAGCAGCCGCAGCAGCTCCCCGCCGATGTAGCCGGCCGCTCCCAGCACTGCCGCGCGGATCATGACTCTGCCTTTGCTGTCAGGAGGGCGGCGATGGTGTCCGCCACATCGAGGTCGGTTCCGTAGGTCGACTGCAGGCCGCGGAACTCGACCCGGTCGTTGACCTCCAGGACGGTGAGCCGGCCGCCCGGCTCCTCCAGGAGGTCGACCCCCGCCACACAGGCGCCGACGGTCTCCGCCGCCGCGACCGCGAGCTCGGTGAGATCCGCTTCGAGCGGGCAGCGCTCGCTGACCGCGCCGCGGGCGACGTTGGTGCGCCAGTCCTCGCTCCGGCGGTAGGTGGCCCCGACCGCCCGGCCCCCGACGACCAGGACCCGGATGTCCCGGTCCGCCTTGGCGACCTCGCGCTGGACGTAGACGATGTGCGACTGCGGGGAGGGCAGGGCCGCGAGGTGCTCGAGCACCGCCTCGGCCATCGCCCGGTCGGTGACCCGGGTGACGAGCCGCCCCCAGGAACCGACCAGGGGCTTGATCACCGCGGGGTAGCCCAGTTCCTCCAGGGCCTTCAGGGCCGCGTCCGGGGTCAGGGCGAGCGTGGTCTCCGGGGTCGGCAGGCCCCGGGCGACCAGGGCCGCCGAGGTCTGCCACTTGTCCCCGCAGACGGCCGTGGCGGCGGCACTGTTGAGTACCGTCACGCCCGCCGACTCCAGTGCGGAAGCCGCGTACAGGGCACGGTAGTGACCCACTTCGCGGTTGAGCACGATCTGCGGGCCGTCCCAGGGCGTTCCGGCCCGGACCGACAGAGCGCGGGGGTCGATCTGTTCACAGGCGACGCCGCGCCTCTCCAGCGCGGTCAGGATGTTCTTCTCCTCGAACCGGACCCGGGAGGCGAGGACACCGAGTCGCGCTGCCGCAGAGCTCATCAGGGAAATCTCCTTCTCGTCTTCTCGTCGGGATGGCCGGACCCGTTACTCGCCCCAGTCCTCCTCGACCTCGGGAGCGAGCAGAAGTCGCGGCGGCTCGACGGACTCGATCTCCAGCTCCAGCCGGCATTCCGGGCACTCGACTATTTCGCTCACCCGGGCATCGGTTCCCAGCGACACCTCGGCGTCGCACTCGGGGCATTCGGGGGCGACAAGGGTTTCCTGCATGGCGATTTCCTCAATTCTTCCGTGGAGTTGGCGAATCGGAAATTACTGTAGTGCCGTTGCGGCGCCCTATTCCGTGCTGCTCCGACGCATGATCTGATCGGAACGAGGGCGAATGCTTATGGCGTGAAGGGGGCCGTCAGGCCACGGCGGTCGCGAGCACGGGAGTGCCGGCGGAGTCGGAGGGGTCCGGGGCCGTGGCGGTGGCCGGTGCGGACGTCGGGCCGGCGGCGGTGCCGGCGGGCGTTTCCGAGGGCGTTTCCGAGGTGAGGGGATAGCCCCGGAGGGCCTGGCGGAAGGCCTTCTCCGCGATGGCGGTGAAGCCCTCCGGTACACCTCCCGGAGCCAGCGCCATCGTCACCGGCACCGGCTCGGGCGGCTCCGGAAGCCCGGGGCGTACGGACGGGGTCAGGCCCCACAGTTCGTCCCCGTTGGCGACCAGGCAGGTCATCCCGAGACCCGCCTTGGCGGCCGACCTCAGTCCGATCAGCTCGCTGCTCTCGTACGCCACCCGCCACTCGATGCCCGAGGCGTCGAGGACCTCGCGGACCCGGCCCCGTAGCGTGCAGGGCTCGGGGAAGAGCGCCAGGGGCAGTGCGCCCCGCTCGCCGTGGGCCGGCCGCCCGAACCAGGCCATGCGCATCCTGCCCAGCTCCCGGCAGTCCGTGCCGGAGGCGGGCGGATCGGTCTGGAGCAGCAGCGCCGCGTCGAGCTGACCGCCGGCCAGCTGGGCCGCCAGTTCCTCGCTCGCCCCGGTCCGCACGCTCAGCTGGGCCTGGGGCATCCCCCGGTTCAGCAGCCGGAGGAACTCCGGCAGCACCTCCGCGAGCTGGCTCGACACCCCGATCGAGAGCATGAGCTGGCCCGCCTGCGGGATGAAGCGGTCGACGGCCTCGTCGTTGAGGGCCACCATCCGGCGGGCGTACCTCAGGAGCTCCTCGCCCCGCGGACTGAGCCGCAGATTGCGTCCCGTGGAGGCGAACACCGGGCTCCGGATGAGACCGCTCAGCTGGCGTATCTGCTGGCTGACGGCGGGCTGGGTGATGTGCAGTGACTCCGCCGCCCTCCGGAAACCGCCGAGTTCGACGACGGCCACCAGAGTCCTCAGCCTGTTTATCTGCAAGTCGTGATGCATTCTCCCACCCACATCGTCGAAGGGCGTTCCGTGAAGTCTGCGGCTCAGCCTAGGGTCGGCGGTTTCGACGGCGCCATGGATGCGGTCACGGACCGGATGTGACATCTTCATACGGCGGGTGTGCAACGCTCAAGAAGGGGTCCCGCGGCCGGAATCAACGCCCCTTATTCGAGCCATAAATACAAGCCATCGACTTTCTCCCTCGAAATGCTGTCGGGTGCCTAATGTGAATGGCCGACCGAACATTTCACCGAACACCCGAGGAGACGTCATGCTGGCAGCCACCGCAGATTCCGCAGTGCAGCAGGGAGTCCAGATACAGCTCGCCGACCCGGCCCTCGCCACCCGCAGCCCGGGTGAGGAGTTCGCCTGGTCGGTGCGCGCCGCCGGCCCGGACCAGGACCACGAGGTGCCCTTCCGCGCCCATCTCCCGGCCGTCTTCCCGCTGTTCGCGACCCGCCCGCGGTACGCCGTACGACACCTGCTGAAGACGGCGTCGGTCGCCGACGCGCCGGTCACCTTCGTGCACGAGCCGCCGGCCGCCCGGCTGGCCGCCGCCGGCACCTCGTACCAGGCCACCCCCGAGGGCGCCTTCGCCCCGCGCCTCGAGCAGGCCGAGCTCACCGATCTGACGGTGCGCGTGCCGCTGCCCGCCGGGCTGCTGGACCAGCCCGCGCTGCTCGCGTCCTTCGTCGACTACCGCGTGCTCGTCCGGCTCTCCGTCGTCGAGAACGAGACGCTGCTGCACGGCAGCGCCGACAAAGCGATCAGCGGCCTGCTGAACCTTCCGGAGATCCGCCGCGGCACGCTCGGCGAGGACGTGTACGCCGCCATCACCGAGGCTGCCGCCGAGGTCGAGGAGACGGGCGGCTCCTGCGACGGGATCGTCGTCCACCCGTTCACGTACTGGGAGTTGGTCCGTGCCGGTGTCCTCGGCCAGCTGGGCGCGGCCGGCATCACCGTCTCGCGCACCCGCATGATCCCGCGCGGCCAGATCCTCCTCGGCGACTTCCGGGCCGCCGTCACCCTTCTCGTCCCGGGGGTGGCCTCCCTGGCGCTGCGCCGCGGTGCGGGTCCGGACGGTTCCGACGCCATCGAGGCGACCAGCCGGATCGGTCTCGCCGTCCACCTGCCGCAGCACTTCCTGCTGCTGACCCGCGACTGACGCGGACCGACCCCGCGACCGACCCGCGACGACCGTGTCCGGGGCGACCCGAACACTCGGGTTCGCGCCCGACCGCGTCAGGCCCGCGCCCGATCACGTCGGGCCCCGCGCCCGATCCGTGTCCGACCGTGTCGGTGGCACCACGAAGGGACCCCCACCACCATGACAGGCCCCTCCCCGCGCGTCCTCTACATCACCGGATGGATGCGCAGCGGCAGCACCCTGCTCGGCAATGTCCTCAACGAGATCCCCGGCGTCCGGCACGTCGGAGAGCTGTACTACCTCTGGCGCAACGGCGTCCTCGGCGCCGGCACCAACTCCAGCTGCGGCTGCGGCAGTCCGCTGCGCGAGTGCCCCCTCTGGGCCGGCATCCTCGCGGCACTGCCCGAGGGGTCCGCCGATCACACCGCGCACCGGATGGCCACGCTCCAGCAGGCGCTGCTGCGCACCCGGCACACCCCCGCCCGGCTCGCCGAGGCCCGCGGTGAGCGCCCGACCGCCCCCGGCGTGACGGAGCTCCTCGACCACTCGGCCTCCGTCTACCGGCAGGTGGCCGCCCTCGGCGGCGACCGCCTGATCGTGGACGGATCCAAGTACCCGGCGGAGGCGGCCGCGCTCCTGGGCCGCACCGACCTGGACGTCCGGGTGCTGCACATCGTGCGGGACCCGCGGGCCACCGCGCTGTCCTACCGCAGCGCCAAGGACTACATCGACCCCATGTCCCCGGCCCGCAGCAGCGGCTACTGGACCGCCTTCAACCTCGCCTCCGAACTGGTCGGCCGGACGGCGGGCGAGCGCTATCTGCGCATCCGTCACGAGGACCTGGCCCGCGACCCCCGCGAGGTGACGACCCGCGTCCTGCGCTTCGCGGGCCTCGACGACGAATCCCCGGTGGACGCGTCCGGCCGGATCCCGCTCGGCGCCAACCACACCGTCACCGGCAATCCGGACCGGCTGCGCCGCGGCGTCACCCAGATCCGCCCCGACGAGCGCTGGCGCACCGCACTGCCCGGCACCGACATCGCGGCGGCCACGGCGGCGGCCGCACCCCTGCTCTCCCGCTACGGCTACCCGCTCGCCCCGGTCCGGCCCGCCCGGACCACGGCCGCGGGCGCGGGATCGGACTCGGGCAAGGGTGCCGGCTCGGCCTCGGGCACTCGTGCGGGCGCCGGCTCCGGCTCCCGCGCGGGCACCGGCCAGGGCTCCGGCAGGAGCTCCGGACCGACCGGACGGCCGGCCTCGCGGACCTCGGGACCGCCCTCGCGAGGTGAGGCCTCGTGAACCTGGGCCTCTCCGGACGCTCCGCACTGGTCGCCGCGTCCAGCAGCGGAATCGGCCTCGCCGTGGCCCGCGTCCTGGCCACCGAGGGCGCCGACGTGTCGATCTGCGGCCGTGACCCCGAGCGGCTGGCCCGTGCCCACAAGGAGGTGGACGCCTGCGGCACGGGGCGGGTGCTGAGCACGGTCGTCGACCTGGGCGACGAGGACGCCGCCGCCGCCTGGGTGCGCCGCACCGCCACGGAGTTCGGCGCGCTGCACGTGGTCGTCACCAACTCCGGCGGGGTGCCCTTCGGCCCCGTGGAGGACTTCGAGGTCGCCGAGTACCGGGAGGCCGTCAACGCCAACCTGCTGCCCCATGTGTCGATCTCGCTGGCCGCGGCACCCTATCTGCGGCACGCCGGCTGGGGCCGGATCGTCATGATCACCTCCGAGTCGGTGCGCCAGCCCCATCCGGGCAGCGGACTGTCCTCGGTGGCCCGGCTCGGCGTCCTCGGCTTCGCGAAGGGCCTCGTGCACGCCTTCGGCCCGGCCGGGGTGACCGTGAACGTCCTGGCGCCCGGCTTCCACCGGACCCCGATCCTCGACGTGCAGTACGGCGACGAGGTCGAGGAACGCCTGGCCGAGGTCGCCGCCGGGATCCCGCTGGGCCGGATCGGACGGGCCGAGGACCTGGGCGCCCTGGTCGCCTTCCTCGCCGGTGAACAGGCCGGGTTCGTCACCGGCGCCGTGCTGGTCGCGGACGGCGGCAACACCCGAGGGATCGGCTGACACCCGGCCGCCCCCGGCCGGGCAACCCGTACAGACCCGTCGGCCCTGCCAAACCGAGCAGCCCGTACAGACCCGTCGGCCCTGCCCGGCCGAACGAACCCGCCGGCCCCACCCGGCCGGACAGCCCCGCCCGGCCGCCCTGCCGAGCAGCCCGGACAAACCCGCCGAACACCGCGGCAGGGGGCCTCGCCGGCCACACGGGCCCTGTCACCCCGGATGCCCCCGGCACCCCGGCCGCCCCTGTCGTCCCGTCAGCCCTCAGCCCATCCGCCTCCCCCCGCCCCAGGACCGTCCGCCCTCCCAACAGCCGAAGGAGTTCCGTACATGCCAGCCCTCGGGGAAGTCGCCAGCTCACGCGAGGCCGCGCTCTACGTGGTCAAACTGGGCAGCGCCACCTTGCTGCACAGTCAGGTCTTCGACGAACTGCTCGAACTCAACCGGCGCGGCGCGCGCCTGCTCGTCATCGCCGGGGGAGCGGCCGGCATCCGGGAGCACTACCGGCGCACCGGCCGCGAGATCCGCACCCTGCTCTCCCGCAACGGCGACGAGATCCGCTACTGCCCGCCGGAGGAGATGCGGCACATCGTCGCCGCGTACGAGGAGGTCACCCTGCCCCTGGTGGAGGAGGAGCTGACCCGGCGCGGACTCTCCGTCTTCGCGGCGGTCGCCCGCACCGGCGCGCTCGTCAAGGCCACCGCCAACGGCCCGCTGCGCGTGCAGGAGGACGGCAGGACCAGGGTGATCCGCGACCACCGCGCGGGCACCGTCAGCTCGGTGGACGTCCCCAGGCTCAACGGCCTGCTCGCCACCTTCGACGTCGTCTGCCTCTCTCCGCCGGTCGCCGACGCCGACGGCGGTACGGCGCTCAACGTGGACGCCGACGTGCTCGCCGCCGAGGCCGCGCTGGCCCTGGACGCCGATCATCTGCGGCTGGTCACCGGCACCGCCGGGCTGCTCACCGACCCGGCCGACCCCACCAGCAGCCTGCGCCACCTCACCGAGGGCGAGGGCCGGCGCTACGCCAAGGGCCGGATGCGCCAGAAGGTCAGGGCCGCCGAGATCGCCCTCAAGGGGACCTCCGACACCGCCATCACCGGGCCGCACACGCTGTCCGCCGCCGGCGCCACCTGGTTCTGGCGGGCCCCCGCCCCCGCCCCCGACCTCGATCTGCTCGCCCGCACGGTGGAGCTGTCCTCCGTCTCGCGCGACGAGCGGGAGATCGCCGAGTTCCTCGCCGAATGGTGCGCGGAGCGCGGCATCAAGGCGGAGATCGACGCCGCGAACAACCTGGTGGCCACCAAGGGATCGGGTTCCCGGCGGCTGCTGATGCTCGGTCACCTGGACACCGTCCCGCACCGCTGGCCCGTCCGCTGGGACGGTGAGGTGCTCTCCGGGCGCGGCTCCGTGGACGCCAAGGGCAGTCTGGTGACCTACCTCCAGACCCTCGCCGACTTCGACCCGCCCGAGGGCGTCGAGGTACGGGTGATCGGCGCCGTCGAGGAGGAGATCACCGGGGCCGGCGCCTTCCACGTCCGCGACGCCTACCCGGCCGACGCGGTCGTCGTGGGCGAGCCCAGCGGCGCCGAGGCCCTCACCCTCGGCTACTACGGCCTGGTCAAGGTCCGGTACGGCGTGGAGGAGCCCACCGGGCACACGGCCGGCGAGGGCGTCCGTACCGCGGGCGACCGGATGGTCGAGGTGCTCGCCAAGGTCCCGGGCACGGTGGCCGGACTGCACCCGGACGCACTGACCGCCGTGCTCGGCGTACGAGCCCTCAACCAGGGCGACGCGCAGGTCGGCGAGGCCGTCGTGGACGTCCGCGTACCGCCGGGTCTCGACGTGGAGACGACCGTGGACGCGCTGTGCGCGCTGGCGACCGCCCCCGTGCGGATCGACATCCTGCGGGCCACCCCCGGAGTGTCCACCGGACGCACCAGTCCGCTGGTCAAGGCCTTCCAGCGGGCCTTCAGGGCGGAGGGGATCACCCCTCGGTACCTGATGAAGAAGGGCAGCAGCGACATGAACACGCTCGCCACCACCTGGCACGACGTCCCCATGGTCGCCTACGGCCCCGGTGACGCGAAGCTCGACCACACCCCCGACGAACACCTGCACGCGGACGAGTTCCGGCGGGCCCAGCGCCTGCTGGCCGCCGCGGTCCGAGAATGGAGCTTGCTGTGACCGTCCTGACGGCCGCCCCCGGGCACGACCGCGCGGCCCCCGTCGTCCACTGCACCTGCTACCCCGGCTCGACCCTCTGGCTGACCGGTCTGCCCAGCGCGGGCAAGACCACCCTCGCGTACGCCACCGCCGAACTGCTGCGCGCGCACGGCAGACGCGTGGAGGTCCTCGACGGCGACGAGCTGCGCCGGACGTTCTCGGCCGGCCTCGGCTTCTCCCGCGCCGACCGGATCGACAACGTCGAACGCATCGGCCGGGTCGCCCAGGTGCTCGCCCGCAACGGTGTGACGGTCCTGGTCCCGGTGATCGCCCCCTACGCCGAGTCCCGCGACACGGTGCGCTCCTGGCACCGGGAGAGCGGCACCGACTTCCTGGAGGTCCATGTCGCCGCCCCGCTGTCGGTCTGCGCCCGCCGGGACGTCAAGGGCCTGTACGCCCGGCAGGCGGCGGGCGAGATCAGCGGTCTGACCGGGGTGGACGACCCGTACGAGGAGCCGGCCGCACCCGATCTGAGGATCGCCTCGCACACCCAGAGCGTCGCCGAGTCCGCCCAGGAGCTGCTCGATCTGCTCACCCGGCGGGGACTTCTCGCCGGCGCGGACGAGAAGGAGAGGAGTGCCGCATGACCGCCACGACCGTCACCTCGGCCGTCACCACGTTCGCCGCCCCGTCGCTGCCCCCCGTCCGGACCGGTGACGCCTTCGGGCTCTCCCACCTCGACGTCGTCGAGTCCGAGGCCGTCCACATCTTCCGGGAGGTGGCGGGCGAGTTCGAGCGGCCGGTGATCCTCTTCTCCGGCGGCAAGGACTCCATCGTCATGCTCCACCTGGCGCTCAAGGCCTTCGCTCCCGCGCCGCTGCCCTTCTCCCTGCTGCACGTCGACACCGGGCACAACTTCCCCGAGGTCCTCGACTACCGCGACCGCGTGGTCGCCGAGCACGGCCTCCGGCTGCACGTCGCCCGGGTGCAGGACTTCATCGACGACGGCCGGCTGCGCGAGCGCCCGGACGGCACCCGTAACCCGCTGCAGACCGTCCCCCTGCTCGACGCCATCGCCACCGGCCGCTACGACGCGGTGTTCGGCGGCGGCCGGCGCGACGAGGAGAAGGCCCGCGCCAAGGAGCGGGTGTTCTCGCTGCGCGACGAGTTCGGCGCCTGGGACCCCCGCCGCCAGCGCCCCGAGCTGTGGTCGCTGTACAACGGCCGCCACGCCCCCGGCGAGCATGTCCGGGTCTTCCCGCTCTCCAACTGGACCGAGCTCGACGTCTGGCAGTACATCCAGCGCGAGAACATCGCCCTGCCGGAGATCTACTACGCCCACCACCGCGAGGTCTTCGCCCGCAACGGGATGTGGCTGGCCCCCGGCGACTGGGGCGGCCCGCGCGCCGACGAGCACCTGGAGACCCGGCTCGTCCGCTACCGCACGGTCGGCGACATGTCCTGCACCGGAGCCGTGGAGTCCACCGCCGACACCGTCGAGTCCGTGATCACCGAGATCGCCGCCTCCCGGCTCACCGAACGCGGCGCGACCCGCGCCGACGACAAGCTCTCGGAAGCCGCCATGGAAGACCGCAAACGCGAAGGGTACTTCTAGCCGTGAACCTCACCGAAGCTCCGAACACCACGCCGTACCCGACCGGTTCGCACGCCGCCGACCAGCACACCGCCGACCCGCACAGGGCGGTGGACACCCTGCGGTTCGCCACCGCCGGCTCCGTCGACGACGGCAAGTCCACCCTGGTGGGACGTCTCCTGCACGACTCCAAGTCGGTCCTCGCCGACCAGCTGGAGGCCGTCGAGGCCGCGTCCCTCAAGCGCGGCCAGGAGGCGCCCGACCTGGCCCTGCTGACCGACGGACTGCGCGCCGAACGCGAGCAGGGCATCACCATCGACGTGGCCTACCGCTACTTCGCCACCGCCCGCCGCCGGTTCATCCTCGCCGACACCCCCGGCCATGTGCAGTACACCCGCAACATGGTCACCGGCGCCTCCACCGCCGACCTCGCCCTCGTCCTCGTCGACGCCCGCAACGGCGTCGTCGAACAGACCCGTCGCCACCTCGCCGTCGCCGCCCTGCTCCGGATCCGCCACGTCACCCTCGTGGTCAACAAGATGGACCTGGTGGGCTGCTCGGAGGAGGTGTTCGCCAGCACCGCCGCCGAGTTCTCCGACTGCGCCGCCGCCCTCGGTGTCGAGCGGGTGACCGCCATCCCGATCTCGGCACTGGCCGGCGACAACGTCGTACGACCCTCGGAGCGCATGGACTGGTACGCGGGGCCCACGGTGCTCGAGCACCTGGAGTCGGTACCGGTGGGCGCCGATCCCCGTACCGAGTCCGCCCGCCTGCCGGTGCAGTACGTCATCCGGCCGAACACCGCCGCACACCGCGACTACCGAGGCTACGCGGGGCAGATCACCTCCGGTGTGCTGCGGGTCGGCGACCGGGTCACCGCCCTGCCGTCCGGCGCGGTCAGCACGATCGCGGCCATCGACACCCTGGACGGCACCGTCACCGACACCGCCTGGGCCCCCCAGTCGGTGACGGTCCGGCTGACCGACGACCTGGACATCGCCCGGGGCGACCTGCTGGCCCCGGCCGCCGCCGCGCCCCGCGCCGTCCGGCTGCTGACCGCCACCGTCTGCCATCTCGGCGAGCAGCCCCTCCACGCCGGCCGGCAGGTCCTGCTGCGGCACACCACCCGCACCGTACGGGCCGTGGTCGTGGACATCACCTCGCGGCTCGACCTCCAGGACCTCTCCGAACGCCCGGGGCCCGACACCCTCGGCGTCAACGACATCGGCCGGATCGTCGTCCGCACCGCGGAGCCGCTCGCCCTGGACGGCTACGCGGACTTCCGTCGCACCGGTTCGTTCCTGCTCATCGACCCCTCCGACGGCAGCACCCTCACCGCCGCGATGGCGGACGGGCCGACCTCCGCGGAAGGGGTGTGACGCCATCGCGAGATGACCATGAGAACTTCATGTCGGCCCGGTGACACAGGCACTGTCGGCCCTTCCCGGCGCCCAGCAGACTCTTCCCCGTCAGCAGGTCAACGACTCCAGGAAGGGCCGACATGAACCTCACCGTCGCCACCCCCGTCACCGTCACCCCGGTCACCGAGGACCTGGTCATAGAGGACTTCGGCGCCATGGCCACCGAGCCGTACCAGCCCGGTACGTGCATCTGCTGGATGGGCGACTCGGTCGCGGAGTAACCGCCCGCACCTCGACGCACACAACCGACCGCAGGCCGCACACCAGACAGGGGGAAACACGGTGGCACACCGCCAGGGCACCACGACCGGACTCGGGTTCAAGCCTCATCTGAAGGCCGAAGTCGTCCCCGGAGAGGGCGTGTTCCTCATATCCGAGCGTGGAGTGACCGCGCTGCGAGGATCCTGCGTCACCGCTCTCGCCCCGCTGCTCGACGGCACCCGCACCCTCGACCGTCTGATCGCCGACGCCGCCGGCTCACTCCCCGCCGACCAGGTACGCCAGGTCGTCACCCGGCTCCTCGGCTCCGGACTGCTGTCCCACCGGGCGCCGGACACGGCCACCGCCGGCTCGGGCGAGGCGTTCTGGGAACTGGCCGGAGTGGACGGCGGCGAAGCCGCCCGCCGCACCGGCAGCGCGGCCGTCGCCGGCCTCGGCCGCGGCACGGAGGCGGGCGCGGGCACCGAGGAACTGCTCGCCGCGCTGGCCGCGGCCGGCCTGCGCATCCACCGCGCCGACACCGACGACGAACCCCCCGGTCTGGCCGTCGTCCTCTGCGACAGCTACCTCGACCCCGCGCTCGCCGAGCTCGACGCCACCTACCGCGCCCATGGCACCCCCTGGCTGCCCGTCCGGCTGACGGGCGAACAGCCCTGGATCGGCCCGGTGTTCCAGCCGGACGACGGACCGTGCTGGCACTGCCTGGCCGAACCCCTGCGCCGCAACCGCCCCGCCGAGACCTATCTGGGCCAGGCCCTCGGCCGCCCCGTCAGCGTGCCGCCCTCCGGCCTCGCCGCGGGCCGCGCCGTCGGTCTCCACCTGGCCTGCCTCGAAGCGGTCAAGTGGATGGCGGGACATCGCCACTCCGGCCAGAACGCCCTGTGGACGATGGACACCCTGACCCTGGCCGGCCGCCACCATCCCGTACGCCGCCGCCCCCAGTGCCCGTCCTGCGGCGACCCCGAGATCACCGCCCGCCGCATCTGGGCACCGGTCCGGCCGGTCAGCCGGCCCAAGTCCGGCACCGGCACCGGTGAGCGGTCCCTGACCCCCGAGGAGATGCTGGAGACCTACGGCCACCTGGTGGACGAACTGACCGGCGTGGTCAAGGAGGTACGCCGCGACCGGCGCGACCCCGGCTTCCTCAACTGCTTCCACTCCGGCCACAACCCGGCCACCTCGCCCACCGGACTCGCAGCGGTCCGCGCCGGCCTGCGCAGCCACAGCTCCGGCAAGGGCACCACCCCACTGCAGGCCCGGGTCAGCGCCCTCTGCGAGGCCGTGGAGCGGCACAGCGGCTACCGGCAGGGCGACGAGCCCACCCTCCGTGCCACCTACCGCGAGGTCGCCGACCGCGCCGTCCACCCCGACACGGTCCAGCTGTTCCACCCCCGTCAGTTCCCCGACCGGGCAGCCTGGAACGCCGAGCACGGCCCGGCGCACCGGATCGTCGTGCCCTTCGACGAGGACACCCCGGTCGACTGGACCCCGGTCTGGTCGCTCACCGAGGACCGCCACCGGCTGCTGCCGACCTCGATGCTCTACTACGACGCGCCCTGCCCCACCGGCTTCTTCTCCGCCCACTCCAACGGCACGGCGGCCGGCAGCTCACGCGAGGACGCCATCGTCCAGGGCTTCCTGGAGCTCGTCGAACGCGATGCCGTGGCCCTGTGGTGGTACAACCGCACCCGCCAGCCCGGCGTGGACCTCACCTCCTTCGGAGACCCCTGGATCGAGAAGACCCGGGCCGCCCACGCCGACCTGGACCGAGAGCTCTGGGTCCTCGATCTCACCAGCGACCTCGGCGTCCCCGTCTTCGCCGCGCTCTCCCGGCGCACCGACAAGCCCGCCGAGGACATCACCCTCGGATTCGGCGCCCACTTCGACCCCCGGGTGGCGCTGCGAAGAGCCGTGGCCGAGGTCAACCAGATGCTGCCGCCCGTCGTCAACGTGAGCGCGGACGGAGCCGGTTACACCTGTGACGACTCCGCCGCACTGAACTGGTGGAGATCCGCCACCACCGCGAACCAGCCCTATCTGCTCCCGTCGGGAAGACCGGACCGCACGCCCGCCGACTTCCCGTACACGCCGCGCGCCGACCTGGCCGACGACGTGGCCGCGGCGGCGCAGCTCGCCCGCGGTCTCGGCAGCGAACTCCTGGTCCTCGACCAGACCCGGGCCGACATCGGTCTGCCCGTCGTCAAGGTGATCGTGCCCGGACTGCGCACCTTCTGGACCCGCTTCGCCCCCGGCCGGCTGTACGACGTCCCGGTACGCCTGGGCCGGCTGGCCACCCCCACCCGCTACGAGGACCTCAACCCGGTCCCGCTCTTCCTGTAACACCCGTCGCGCGCCATCCGTGAGGTCCCGGCCATGAAGTCATCCGCCCCACCCGCCCCGCGGGAAACCCGACTGATCGAACTGTGGTCGCTCCGCGAGGACACCACGGTGGAGACTGCGGCGGACGATCCCCGGACCGGCCTCGTCAGCACCCGCTGGGACGAGATCCGGCTGCCGTTCACCGACCCGGTGATCTCCCGCGCCCTGGAACGCATGACGTACGGCCCGGTGTCGCTGGACAACGTCCTGCCCGGCTTCAGCGACGCCGGGTCCCTCCCCGGCGACCCGCGCCGCGCCGCACTCCGGGCCACCCTCGAGTCGGTGCGCCACGCCGTGATCCGTACGCTCGCCCTGTCCGACGGCACCGAACAGCTCGCGGTCGTGCCGATCGTGCGCGAGGCCCGCTTCGCCCCCGCCAGGCCGCCGCTGGAAGCCGTCCACCGGCTGTCCCGGTTCGCCACCCTGCGCGTCGGGTCCCAGGACATGATCCTCGAATCGCCGCTGAGCGCCCACCGGGTGCTGCTGCACACCCCGCAGGCGATGTGGCTGGTCAGCTGTTACGTACGCCCCACCTCGGTCCTCGACACGGCCCGGCTCCTCGACGTTCCGGTCGACGTGGTGCGCACCGCGGTCGGCTATCTGGAGGCGGCCGGGATGCTCGTTCCCGGGACGCCCGGGGGGCGCTCCGACGGCCACGCCACCGGAGCGGAGGACCGGGGGGCGTACGCCGTCACCTTCGCCGAGGACCGGGACCCCGCTCTGGAGCACTGGTCGCCGCGCGAGCTGATGCTGCACAACCGCAGCAGGCCGGGCCTGCACGACGAGCAGCTCGGCCTCGACGTCAAGGACGACACGGCCGCGCGGGAACACCCCGCACCCGGTCGCATGCCCTTGGCGTTGCCGGTTCCCGACCTCGACCTCGTCCTCGCCCGGGACCCCCGTCTGACCACCGTCCTCGAATCCCGCCGCTCCGTCCGGACCGACGGCGGACTGCCGCTGTCCCTGTCCCAGCTGGGGGAGCTGCTCTACCGCTCCGCCCGGGCCCGGCCGACCGCCGGACGCCCGTACCCGAGCGCAGGCTCGGTCTACCCGCTGGAGCTGTACGTCACGGTGGCCGGCTCCACCGAACTTCCCCGCGGGGCCTACCACTACGACCCGGCCGGACACACCCTCTTCCCCCTCGGCACCGAACCGGTCCTGGTGGACGCGCTGTTGGGCGAAGCGGGCACCAACGCGGGGCTGAGTCAGGAACCACCCGTCCTGATCAGCATGACGGCACGATTCCGCCGAATGAGCACCGCCTACCCGGGCAGCGCCTACAGCGTGCTGCTCAAGGAGGTCGGGGCGCTCCAGCAGACGCTCTACCTGGTCTCCACGGCCATGGGCATCGGGCCCTGCGCCCTGGCTTTCGGCGACACCGCGACCTCGGCCCGCGCCTTCGGTCTCGACTGGCGCGCCGAGTCGGGCGTCGGCGAATTCGTCCTGGCGGCGCTTCCGGCCGGGGCGCCCTCCGCGGAACACCAACTTCCGGTAACGTCAGGTGGTTTGGCCGCGAGAGGTTCACGACCGGAGATACCTCCCAGTCCGTAACCTACTCGGCCTATGCTGCACACCCCGTGCGAAAACGCAGTCGAGTAGGGAGCCCCTGTGCGATGGTCCCGCACCGCAGATTCAGACGTATGCAGCCACCGGGCCAGCGAAGGAGGTGATTTGGCGCCGCGCGTCGCCGGCACCATCACCATTGTCGTCATCCTCTGTTTCTTCGCCGTCGCGCTGACCTACGCCGTCGGCGGAGGATTCGGAGGCGGAGAGCTCGCCCTGTGCGGCGTCCTCATGCTGATGCTGCTCTTCCTCCAGCTCAGCCACTCCTTCCCGGACTGGATACCGGCGGCCGCCCGCTACCGCAGGGGTACGTTGGCCCTCCAGGCGGTCCTCACCTTCGCCCCGTTCACCCTGTTCGGCGCCGCCTGGCTGGGAATGCCCGGCTTCCTCGCCGCGTCCTCGCTGCTCGTCCTGAGGTCGGCACTCGCCTGGACCGCCTTCGCCGCCGTCATCGCAGCGACCGGCGTCGTCCAGTTCGCCGTGGGGTACGGAGTGGGCCAGCTCGCCTACAACACCGTCGCCACCGCCCTCACCGGCCTGGTCGTCTACGGGCTGAGCCGGCTCTCCGGTCTGATTCGCGAAGTGCAGGCGGCACGCGAGGAGTTGGTACGCCTCGCCGTGACACAGGAACGGCTCCGCTTCGCCCGCGATCTGCACGACCTGCTCGGCTTCAGCCTCTCCACCATCACGCTCAAGTGCGAACTCGCCCACCGGCTGGTGCGGGTGGCGCCGGAGCGCGCGGAGATGGAGATCACGGAGATCGTCCAGACCGCCCGCCAGGCGCTGACCGACGTCCGCTCCGTGGCCAGCAGCTACGTCCAGATGAGCCTGAGTCGCGAGGTGGACAGCGCGGCCTCCCTGCTGCGCGCGGTGGGTATCCGTACCGACATCCGGGTCACCCAGGAGCCCCTGCACAGCTCCGTGGACACCGTCCTCGCGACCGTACTGCGCGAAGGCGTGACCAACCTGCTGCGGCACAGCAAGGCCCAGCACTGTGTGATGGAGGCGAGCGTCAAGGACGGCACCGCCCGCCTCCGCATCGCCAACGACGGTCTGCGCGACCGGGATTCCGCCCACTGCCCCGACGCCGAGGGCGCCACCGGCGGGGTGGGTCTGCGCAGCCTCACGATCCGCGCCGAGGCCGTGGGCGGCCGGCTCACCAGCCGTGTCCGCGAGGACGGGTGGTTCGAACTCACCGTGGAACTCCCCTCCCCGCCGGCCGGCACCGCCGCGGAGACCCCCGACCGCGAGGCGGCGGAGAGCTAGGGCGTGCCCCGCGGGCCGGTCCGCGGGACACGCCCCCGGCTCACAGCCAGCCGGCGTCCCGGGCGATCCGTACGGCGTCCATCCGATTGCGGGCGTTGAGCTTGGTCACCGCTGTGGTCAGATAGTTGCGCACGGTCCCCGCGGACAGGAACACCTTCCGCGCGATCTCCGGTGCGTCGAGCCCCTGCGCGGCCAGCCGCAGCACCTCGGTCTCCCGCGCGCTCAGCGGACTCCCCCCGGCCGTCAGCGTCGCGAGCGCCAACTGCGGGTCCACGACCTGCTCCCCGGCGACGACCTGGTGGATCGCCGCCGCGAGCCGGGTCGGGTCGGCGTCCTTGAGCAGGAACCCGGACACCTTCGCCTCCAGCGCCCGACGCAGGTTCCCCGGCCTGCCGAGACTGGTGAGAATGATCGTCCTGCATTCCGGGAGCTCCCGGCTCAGCAGCTCCGCGGCTCTGATGCCGTCGATCCCCGGCATGTCGATGTCCAGTACGGCCACGTCCGGCCGGGTCTCCAGCGCCACCGGAAGCACCCGGTCGCCGTTGTCGGCCTCCCCCACCACTTCGATGCCGTCCTCCAGTTCCAGCAATGAGACCAGGGCCCGCCGGAGCATCAGCATGTCGTCCGCGAGCATGACTCGGATCACTGTTTCCCCCCTCACGAACCCCCCTGTGGAGCCCGTTCGCGAGGTGAATCGTAGTGCGGCAAGCGGGAATTGGCGGATAATCGTTACCGCACTTCGGTATTCGCGCTGGTCAGAGCTCCGGCGCGAAAGCGACCGCCGCAGCATGATCGTCCGCGGTGGCCACATCCCGTACGGTCCAGCCGTCGGGCCCCGCGGCCGGTGTGACACCCGTACCCATGTAGTCCAGCGCGGGGGAGCGGCCGAGTCCGGTACCGATGCCCTTGAGGTACGCCTCCTTGCGCGCCCACGCCCGCGTGAAGGCGGACGGGCGCGACTCCTCGTCGAGCGCCGCCAGCTCGGCCTGCTCGTCCGGATGCAGGACCGTCATCGTCTCCGCGACGGACTCGGGCGTCGGTACGCGCTCCACGTCCACACCGAGCGGCACCGGCGCGAGCCCGAGCAGCACCATCGACCCGCCGTGCGAGAGCGAGAAGTACGCCCCGCCGCCCTCCACCACGGGCCGGCCGTGCGGCCCGCCGCAGCACGGGCACACGGCCCGCCCCAGCCGGACCGCCTCCGGCGCGAGACCGAGCCGTTCGCCGAGCAGCACCCGCAGCGCCACATGGGCCACGAGATAGCTCCGCCGGTCCGTCTCCCGGCGAAAGGACTCCGCGCGCCGCAGCTCCCCGGCGTCCAGCACCCGGGGAGCGAGCCGCCCCGCCCAGTCGGCCCAGGCATCCGCCTCGACCAGCCACAACGTCGTCTCCGAGGCCCGCTGCACGGGCAGCGCGGCGGGCGGCGCCACACCCGGCGACTCGGGCAGGGACGGGATCACGGCTTCCTCCGAGGTCCGTGCGGGGGATCGCCGGCCTCCAGTCGCTCGACGTACCCCGCGATCCTGCGCGCCCGTGTCTCCGACTTCACCGCCTTCTCCACGTTGAGCAGTATCTGGTATCTGTTGCTCCTGCTCAACGCCTCGTACGCGGCGGCCGCCGCCGGGGACGCGTCGAGCGCGGCCCGCAGATCGGGCGGGACCTCCGCCGTGCTCTGCGGCGCGTACGCGGCGGCCCAGCGGCCGTCGGCCTTCGCCAGCTCGATCTGCGCGAGCCCCGCCGGCCGCATCCGGCCGGCGGCGATCAGCTTCTCGACCTTGGCGCAGTTGATCTTCGACCAGGGGCTGCGGCGCTTGCGGGGCGAGAAGCGCTGCGCCCACCAACCGTCCGGCACGTTCCCGGAGAAGGCCTTGCCGTCGATCCAGCCGTAGCAGAGCGCGACGTCCAGGGCCTCGGACCGGGTCACCGAGGCGACCGCCGTGCCCTTCTTCGGCAGTGCGAGCCAGACCTCGTCGGCCGCCCCGTGATGCGTCTCCATCCAGGCGGCGAACTCCTCCACGGAGGAGCAGCGCAGATTGTCGTCCGTCGTCATGCCGCCGTGTCCACCTCCACCGCCTCCGTGACGCGCGCACCGGAGCGCGCGGTGTCCGGCACGCTGCTCAGCGGCCGGCCCTGCTGCTCGGCGGCGGCCTTGACGCGCTCCAGAGTCATCCGCATCCCCTCACGCAGCTCCTCGGTGTGGTTCTCGTAGCCACCGAGCATCGAGTTGGCGAAGGAGGCGGTGCGCTTGCGCTGCCCGGTGTTCTGCCCCGAGACGTCCCACACCTCGGTGACCAGCGTTCCTCCCTGGCCGTCCCGCTCGAGACGGTAGCCCCAACGCACCCCGTTGGTCGTGGTGTGGAAGGCGAAGGACTTGCCCCGCTCCCACTGCTCGACCGTGTTGGAGGTGATCCACGCGACCCAGCCGCGGCGGTTGATGCCGATGAACTTCGCCCCGACCCCGCGCTTGTCACCGCGCCAGTAGCAGCGGCGGCACTCGGGGCTCCACTCGCCCATCCGCGTCACATCGCTGATCAGGTCCCACACCACCTCGGGAGACGCGTCGATCCGGATCGACACCTCCTCGGGACGGTAGTCGGCCGCGATCGTCCCGCCGGCCTTCTTCGCGAGCTTGGCGCCCCTGCGACGTACCCCGCGCAGCTCCGCCAGGTAGGGGTAGTGGTCCACCTGCATGGTGTGCCGCTTGGAGGTGATGTAGCGCTTGGCGAGCTTCTCCTTGTACCGGGTGATCTCCTTGCGCATCTCCGAAAGGGACGGCAGCGCGGCCTTGCCCTGGAGCAGATCGGCGATCCAGTGGGACTGGGCCTCGGCCAGCACCGTCGTCGCCCCCAGCGGCTGGAACAGCCCCACGAAGTACAGCCCGGAGTGCTGGGGGTCGACCACGCGGTGGAAGAGGGAGACGTCGTTGTCCGTCGGGGCGATCACGGACTCGTCGAGGAAGGGGAAGCTGACCTTGTAACCGGTGCTGTAGATGACCGTGTCGATGACCTCGCTGCTGCCGTCGGTGAAGTGCACGGTGTCGCCGTCGAAGTGCGAGATGTTCGGCTTGACCGACAGACCGCCGTGGCCGAGCCGGGGGAGCAGGGACTCCGAGACGGTCGGGTGGGAGTTGAACAGCTTGTGGCCCGGCTCCGGCAGACCGAAGTCGGTGACCTTTCCGATCGTCATCCGCAGCAGGAGGGCCATGACCCAGCGCTGGGTCTCGCGCGGCATCACGCGGGTGATGAACGGGCTGATCATGTCGTCGCCGGGCTTGCCGAACATGAACTTGGGGAAGACGTAGCCACCGGTACGGATCGACAGGAACGTGCGCTCGGAGACGGTGGAGGTCTCCACCGCGATGTCGGAAGCCGAATTGCCGAAGCCCAGCACGAGCACCCGCTTGCCGGCGTACTCGTCGGGGACCTTGTAGTAGTGCGAGTGGATCTGGGTGCCGGTGAAGGTGTCCGCGCCGGGGAAGCCCGGCTCGGGGTCGCGCGGGTCCCAGTGGTGGCCGTTGGCCACGACCACGGAGCCGTAGTGGCGTGTCGTCTCGACCCCGGTGTCACGGTCCTGCGAGGTCACGGTCCAGCCGCCGCCCTCGGCGGGCTCCACATGGGTCACCGACGTACGGAACGCGATCGACTCGCGGAAGCCGAAGTGGTCGACGTAGTCGTCCAGGTACTGCGCGATCTGGACGTGGTCGGGATAGTGCGGGTAGTCCTTCGGCATGGGGTACGCGCGGTACTCGGACAGCTTCTTGGACGTGTTGATGTGCAGGGACCGGTACCCCGACGACATGCCGTTGTCGTTGAGATAGCGCCAGTTGCCGCCGACCTTCGAGCCGGCTTCGTAGCAGTCGAATTCGATCCCGCGCGCGTGCAGAACCTGGCAGGCGGCAAGCCCCGACCAGCCGGCTCCGATGATGCAGACCTTCTCCATGGGGGTGCTTCTCCTTGTGTCTCAGGACAGGTAGTGGCCGCCCGCGGTGACCCGGGCGGGGCCTCCGACGGCGGAGATGACCTGGTGGGCGCTGCGGAGCAGCACATGTCCGACGGCCGAGTCGATCGCACCCGCGAGATGGGGGACGCTCGTGCTGTAGCTGACCTCGAAGGCGACCTCGCTGCCCCCGGGGACATCCGTGCTCGTCCAGGCCCCCTTCAGATGCTGGAAGTCCCCGCTGACCTGCTCGAACTCGATGCGGTACGACTGCTCGGCCGGGGTGGCACGCTCGGTGGGCCGCACGTCGGCGGACTCGCTCCGCTGCACGTCCGCACGGTCGGCGGACTCGCTCCGCTGCACGTCCGCACGGTCGGCGCGCTCGTACCTCTGCACCCAGCCGGCCGTACCGCCGCGGAAGGCGAGCAGCCACTCCTGATCCCCGTCGACGGTGTCCGCGACGGAGAGGATGTCCTCCGCGTACGAGGGGAACGCCGCCCCGTCCGCGAGGCGTTCGATCACTTCGGCGGCCGAGGCGGGGACCGTGGCCTTCAGTACGCGGGTCGTCATGACGCGTCCTCCTTGTCGGCCGCCGGGCGCAGCACACTGACGGCCTGGAAGCGGGTGGTGCGCAGCATGGGGTGGCTCGCCTCGCCGAAGGCACCGCCGGTGAGACCGGGGCCGCCCTGGTTGGGCAGGAAGGGGAGGAAGCCGCTGTGCGAGTCGTTGATCTTCAGATTGCCGGCGTTGGTGACCCCGTCCAGGAAGCGCTCGATCGTCGAGAAGCTGGAGGACCAGACGGAGTTGCGCAGTCCGTACGCATTGCTGTTGACGAACTCCAGTACCTGCTCGAGGAGTTCGTCGTCCGAGGCGACGGTCTCGGGCACGATGATCGGCAGCAGCGGGAAGAAGGTCTCGTCGCGGACGACGGAGAGCGACCTGGCGCCCTGGAGCCCTTCCACGCGCACGATGGTCGGCTCGACGAAGAATCCGGTGCTCGACTCCGAACCGTCCACCTCCAGACGGCGCCCGCCGTGCACGAGCTTCGCGCCCTTGGCGAGCGCCTCGCCCAGGCAGCCGAAGAACCAGTCGACCCCGAGGACCGGCGTGAGGACCACGCCCGGCTCGTCGGGATAGCCGGGCCGGATGTCCCTGGTGGCCTCGACGAGCCGCTCGATGAGCTCGTCGGCGATCGCCGGATGGGCGACGACCTGGTTGGGGACGTTGCAGATCTGGCCGGAGTTCAGGAAGAACTGGGTGATGGTCTCCACCGCGGCGTCCAGGTCGGCGTCGTGCCAGACAACGCAGCAGTCGTTCCCCGCGAGCTCCAGGATCGGCTTCTTGCCCGCGGCGATCGCGTCGGCCTCGAACTCCAGGCCCTTCTTGCTGCCGCCGAAGTAGAGCACGTCGTCGACGTGCTCACTGGCGAGCCAGGTCTCCAGCATGGGAGCACCGCAGAACGCGTTGACCGTCCCGGCCGGCGCGCCCATCTCCTCCAGCACGGGCGCCACGACCTCTCGCATCGCGTACATACAGCTGAGCGCGACACCGCGCGGCGCCCGCACCACGACGGTGTTGCCGGCGATGAGGGCGGTGAGCCCGTTCAGCGCGTTCACGGTCGCGGCGTTCTGCGGCGGATTGATGCAGACCACGCCGTCGGGAATGCGGCGCAGAATCATCTCCCGCTCGCCGTCCACGCGCCGGAACTCCAGCTGCTCGGCGCACCATTCGAGCGTTTCGCTGCTCCAGCTGGTGAAGGGAATTCCCGTGATCATTCCCTCGGCCGCGTCATGGGGAGTCCCTTCGGCGACCAGAATCTCGACAAGCGGCTCCCGGTGCTCCAACAGACGCTCTCCGATGCGCCGCCCCACCTCCAGACGTGTCTCGATCGGCACCCGCCGCCACTCCTCGGCGGCCTTGGCCGCCGCCTCGAGTGCCAGCGCCGCCATCTCCTCGTCGGCGACGACACAGGCCCCGACGACGCGCTCCCCCGCCGCATCCGGATCGACGATTCCCAGATCGAGATCGCGCTTGAGACGCAGACTGGGGAAGGTGTCCTCGATGAGGGAACGGGCGGTAATGGTGTGTACGAACTGTGGATCGGCGCCGGTGATGTCCTGGCCACCGATGTAGGCCGGATATACCCCGAACTTCATTTCGCCCCCTTCGGTCAGTCCGAATACGGCTGACGTTTGTCCCCAAAGCTAGGGTGGCGATTCGGGGGGAACAATGAGCCCGCCATCAGGCTTGCT
The DNA here is from genome assembly GCF_042264065.1 of Streptomyces sp. NPDC056222. Lineage (NCBI taxonomy): Bacteria > Bacillati > Actinomycetota > Actinomycetes > Kitasatosporales > Streptomycetaceae > Streptomyces > Streptomyces sp. NPDC056222. The sequence continues at coordinate 30,299 of NZ_JBHJTL010000016.1, forward strand.
TATGGAAGCGATCCGCCCCGACTCGGCCTCCTCGTCACACTCTTGGCGTCGGGCGGAAGGCGGGCGTGCGGACGACCAGGGGCTGATCGTCCCCGTCGCCGCGGCAAGCCGGCGAAGACCGCCCAGGATCGCAAACCGGCGACACCCGCGACGCGAGGGAAAGGACCCCCAACGGCAAGGGCGGCGCGAGCGGCGCAGGGAGCGAGCCCCGGGCGGCACGGGCGGCGGGGGAGCGCCCCGAGCGCCCCCGACCGGCGGCCACGGGAAAGCGCGTAAGTCACCCTCGTATCGGACCGGTTGCACACCCTCGATCCGGACGGGACGGGAATCGTCTCAGCCGCCGATGTCCGGAAGGTCATGGACGGATCGCTCGTGTATTCCCATGCGGATCGGAAACACCAGGCCTGGAGGGGAAGCCAGTTGTTCCACGGCGACGACAAACCGGCGTGCCGGTCCTGTGCGAAAATGCTGCCGCTCGCCGGCGCCGTCGCGCACCACTGAGAGAGAGCAAGCAATGCTGAGAATGACAGCGGACGAGGTCGCGGCCGCCCTCACAGACGCGGGCTGGTCCCGTGGGCGCGACATCGGTGCGGAACTGCCCGAACTCCTGCGGGTCGTGACGGAGCGATTCGCCGACGAGGGGCATCCCGTCCAACCGTTCGAGGCCGCCCAGGATTTCGTACGCGAATTCGGCGGTCTGCGTATGGTCATCGCGGGCACTCCTCCGGACGCCGTGGGCTTCACCCCGCATTGGATCTACGAGGAGAGCGGCGAGGACGTGGCCGAGCTGGCCGGGAAACTGGGCCAGAGGCTTTTTCCGGTCGGATACGAGGAATTCGACGGGGCGATGGTCCTCATCGACGAGACCGGGCGCTTCTTCCTCATGCACCACACCGGTCCCTACTTCCTCGGGGCCAACACGGACGAGGCCATCAGCTGTCTGCTGCGCGGCCCCCAGCAGGAAGCGGGAAAGTACTTTGTCTGACGCGATCCCGGGGACGGCCTCGTCCCTGCTCGTCCAGGGGACGATCACCAGCCACACCGACCTGACCGGTGACGGCGAGCCCCGTCTCCATGCCGCCGTCCAGGAGTTCTTCGACGCGCTCCCGCCGAGCCTGCGCGAACCGTTCCTCGGCTACTGCGCCGAGTCCGCGCTCATCTCCGACCAGCTCCACGCCTTCGACGCACGCCGGCCGGACGGCAGGACGACCACCCTCGACGAGGCGCTGCCCCACTTCACCGGTGCGGCCCTGGTCTCCCGGAAGATCCGCGCCCAAGGCGACCCCGAACACGGCACACCGGCCACGGTCTGCCGCTCGTGCACGGCGCTGGCGGAAAGGCTGGCGATCACAGTGGTCGGCGATTCGTGAGCCGGGCCATGACGGGCGACGGCGTGACGGACCCGGCGGGGACACTGACCCGGGCAGGCTGGCATCCAGGACGGGACGCCGGTGACGAGGCCATGCTCGCGATCAGGAGGACCGCGGGCCTGGGCCCCTGGATCCCGTTCCCGGCCGCCGAGCGCGCGGTACGGGAGTTCTACGGGCTACGCCTGGAACCGGCCGCACACGGCGGCAGCGAGGTCGCGGCGACGGGCTGCGTCGTCGACCCCCAGGAGGCCCGCTACTCGGGCCCGGCCCTGCACCCCGTGGCCGACGCACTCGACACCCGTCTCTTCCCCCTCGGCCGCACCGACGCCGACGCGCCGATGGCGGTCGACGAGCAGGGCCGGCTGTTCTCCGTGGGCACCGGGGGCGCGTGGCTGCTCGGCGACACCGTGAGCGACGGCCTCACCGCGCTGACCGAGGGCCACCGACCGCCGCACGTCCGGGCGCGAACGTGGCACTGGCCACTGACCGAGACCCCGGCGGACCTGGCGGCCGCCGTCAGGGCGGCGCTGGTCGCGGTCTACGTCCTGCACACGAGCGGGTTGTTCGACGCCCGGACGCTCCACGTCCGGGCCACGAGCCTCAGAGGTGCGGGCGCACGGGTCCTCGACGAGACCTTCCCCCTGCGGCCGGGGCCGCTGGAGGACAGCGCCACCCCGCTGATCGAGGCGATGGAGCAGGGGCTGTCCGCCGTGTCGCAGACGCCCCACTCCTGCGAACTGACCCTGACGGTCCCCGCCCCGCCCGACACGCCCGCGCCCCTGTCGGAGCTCGCCTGCCGACTCACGGTGGGCGGCCCCGAGGGCTTCACCCTGTCGCTCTCGGCACCCCCGGCGGCCTCCTTGGGTCACCCGGCCACGCTCGTGGACGCCTGCGTCAAAGCCTTCGACACCTGGTCGCCACCACCACCCACGAACAGCTGACACCGGGATGCCCGTGGGGGCCGAGGGACAGGGATCCCGGTTTTCAGCAGGTACTTGTCAGCGACTGAGCTCGTCCAAGAGGTCCAGGGAGAACGTCAGCCCGCACAGGGCCACGGCTATGAGCGCCACCACTCCCAGCGAACAGACGAGAGCGATCACCGTCATGATCCAGCCGCACCCCACGGCGGAGTGGTAGTCGCTGTCGTCATCCCAGTCCCGGTCACCCATGACGGATGAGCAGTGCTGGTACCCCCACGGCCCGCCTCCCCTCTCGCAATTGAACGCGTTCAACCTAGCTCATGCAGAGGCGATGTGGCGAGGCCTCGGGAGCCGAGGCCGGCAGCCTCCTCGCGCGGCCCACCGCGCGCGCTGGGGCGGTGCGTTGTCAGTGCCACCTCCTACGCTCGCTGTCGATCGAACGGTTCGGATGAGGAGGAGACGAGGATGGGCGGCAACGCGTGGAGTCACACGGGCCCATATCAGAGTGATCTGGGGGCCGCGTTCCGACAGGCTCGGGAAGAGGCACTGGCCCAGGACGACCACGGCTTCGAAGGCCGGTCGATCGAAGAACTGTGGCACGACGCGGAGTGGCACGAGTACATCTTCACCGGCGGCACGGGCACGGTGCTGGACTTCCCCCACATGATCGACGCCACGGACACCGACGACGGCCCCTTCATGCGACCCCTGACCGACGCCGAGGTACGCGCCTGGTCGCCCAACGGCCGACCGACCCAAGCGGAGTGGGAGGAAGCACTGAAAAGCCATCGCGCGCCCTTCCCCGACCGAGCCCAAGGCAACTGCACGGTGCTCTACGAGGCCGGCCGTCCCATACGGATCGGCTACTGGGGCGTCACGGCCGACTGACGACCACCTGGGGCCGCCGGGCGGCCGTGCCCAACCACCACGACGAAGAGGCCGACTTCGATCACGCCCTGGTGGTCCGCGGCCTTCGGACCGGCCCTTGCGCCCGGCCGCAGCCCCCCGCGGGCCGCCCCCGCCGCGGGCGGGCCACACGTG